>CAMWKB010000064.1 GCA_947174705.1 uncultured Lachnospiraceae bacterium | reverse complement strand
AAACACCTCATGGATTTTTGTATCGGTACGGTGGTTTTTATATTAATTGGCTTCGGACTGTTGCTTGGCGAAGATGTAGCAGGATTGATTGGGAAACCCGGTTTTGACATTTTTACGGATTATGCAAATTTTGACTGGTCGAATTTTGTATTCAATCTTGTATTCTGTGCGACAACTGCAACTATAGTTTCGGGAGCTATGGCGGAGAGGACTAAGTTTTTGTCATACTGTGTTTATTCGGGAGTGATATCGGCAGTGATATATCCGATTGAAGCTCACTGGATATGGGGCGGCGGCTGGCTTTCACAAATTGGTTTTCATGATTTCGCAGGCTCATGCGCAATACATATGGTAGGAGGCATTTCCGCATTAATCGGAGCTAAGATAGTAGGAGCTCGTATAGGTAAATTTGTAAAAGAAAAAGGAAAAGACGGTATAAAAGTAAATGCGTTTCCCGGACATAATCTTCCTATAGGCTGCCTTGGAGTATTTATTTTATGGCTTGGCTGGTATGGTTTTAACGGTGCAGCCTGTACAAGTATGGAACAACTAGGTTCGGTTTTTGTGACAACAACAATTGCACCAGCCATTGCTACGGTAGTCTGTATGATATTTACGTGGGTAAAATACGGTAAACCGGATGTTTCTATGTGTTTAAACGCATCCCTTGCAGGCCTGGTTGCCATTACAGCGCCATGTGATGTTACGGATGCGGCAGGAGCTATAGTCATCGGTGCAGTAGCAGGGCTGCTTGTCGTATTTGGCGTATGGCTTTTGGATTACAAACTCCGCATTGACGACCCTGTAGGCGCGGTGGCAGTTCATTGTATGAACGGTATCTGGGGAACGATTTCTGTAGGACTTTTTGCAACAACCTCAGCGCCCGGGAATGAAGATGTCGTTGGTCTTTTCTATGGCGGCGGGTTTAGACAGCTGGGATTACAGTTGATTGGATTTGCGTCGGTAGCGGCATGGACGGCAGTGACGATTACGATAGTTTTCCTTGTTATTAAAGCAATTTTCGGACTTAGGGTCAGCGAGGAAGAGGAGATTGTAGGTTTAGATTCATGTGAGCATGGACTTGCATCGGCATATTCAGGCTTCAGCATTATGGATATTTCCAATACTATGACTATGGATGTGAATGAAAATACAAGCTTGGGAACCGATGATTATGACGAGGCTTCTAAACTGCAGAAAGACGCAGCAGTTCCGGTTATAGCAGAATTTGCGGAGAATGCAACCGGAATGTATAAAGTAGTGATTGTGGCTAAGCTTTCCAGATACGATTATTTGAAGAAAGCAATGAACGAATTAGGCGTGACAGGAATGACGGTAACGCAGGTAATGGGATGTGGTATTCAAAAAGGTGCTGGAGATGTATACCGTGGCGTTGAAATAGATGCAACCCTTCTGCCTAAAGTTAAAGTTGAAGTGATAGTAAGCAAGATTCCGGTCGATTCGGTTATTGCAGCGGCTAAAAAAGCGCTTTACACCGGACACATCGGCGACGGTAAGATTTTTGTATACAATGTTGCCAAAGTAGTCAAGGTGCGTACCGGCGAAGAAGACTATGCTGCGCTTCAGGATGTTGAGTAGATATTTCTTTTTCCGTTTTTATATCCCTTGATACAGCCCTCGGTGATTTATCGCCGGGGGCTTTGTATATTTATTTTATAGGAAATTCGGGTGTGCTGGCACTCGATTTTTTATACAAATTATGGTAAAATATTGTATCACTTATATGTTTGCAGATATAATAAAGACAAAGACGATTGCGAAACTGATAAACAAGGCTGCGGACTTAAATAATTAAAAATATGAAAGGATATCGGATTATGAGAAAAACAAAGATTGTATGTACATTAGGACCATCAACGGATAATGAAGATGTATTGAGACAGCTCATGCAGGAAGGTATGGATGTTGCAAGATGCAATTTTTCACATGGCGTCTATGAGGACCACAAGAAGCGGATGGATATGGTGAAAAAAATACGTAAAGAAGTAAAGAAGCACGTTGCGATTCTTTTGGATACCAAGGGCCCCGAAGTAAGGGTAAAGCAGTTTAAAGATGGAAAGATTACCTTAAAAGAAGGGCAGCTTTTTACCCTGACGTCTGATGAAGTGGAGGGAACGGAAGAAAAAGTCAGCATTACTTATAGCCGTCTGTATGAGGATTTGGAAAACGGTATGACAGTGCTTATTGATGATGGTCTGATTGAGATGCGCGTAGAGAAGGTTGAGAAGGCCAACATTGTGTGCCGCGTAATAAACGGTGGTGTTGTTTCTAATAATAAAGGAATTAATATACCGGACGTGGATCTTTCCATGCCGTATTTGAGCGATAAGGACAGGGATGACATTTTATTTGGAATTGCTGAGGACGTGGATTTTATTGCGGCATCTTTTGTCCAGAAAAAAGATGATATCATGCAGCTTAGAAGACTCCTTGATAAAAACGGAGGCGAAAACATTAAGATCATTGCCAAAATAGAAAACCGGCAGGGCGTAGAAAATATAGATGAGATTATAGAAGTATCTGACGGTATAATGGTAGCAAGGGGAGATATGGGTGTAGAGATACCATATGAGGAAGTACCCGTACTGCAGAAAATGATCATTAAGAAGGTATACGAGGTCGGCAAACAGGTTATTACGGCAACGCAGATGTTAGAGTCTATGGTAAAAAATCCAAGGCCTACCAGAGCGGAAGCAACTGATATTGCAAATGCGGTATATGACGGAACAAGTGCGATCATGCTTTCCGGAGAGACGGCAGCAGGAGCTTATCCGGTTGAGGCTGTTAAAACTATGGTAAGAATTGCGGAGCGTACGGAGAAAGATGTTGACTATTGTAAGAGATTTTTCAATCACGACAGACAGGCGAATCCGGATATCACGGATGCAATCTGCCATGCAACCTGTACTACGGCATATGATTTAAATGCCAAGGCTATTGTTACTGTTACCAAGTCCGGATATTCGGCAAGAATGATATCAAGATACAGACCATCCAGCGAAATCATAGGATGCGCTACTTCGGAAAAAGTGTGCAGACAGCTTAATATGGCGTGGGGAGTTATACCGATTTTGCTTAAAGAAGAAAAAGATGTTTTTGATTTATTTGATAATGCGATAGCTGCGGCTAAGAATATGAATTTGCTTGAAAAAGACGATCTGGCCGTAATTACATCCGGCGTGCCTATTGGTATTTCAGGCACAACCAACATGATAAAAGTTCAGAATGTGCAGTAGTCATAAGTCATAGTTATTAAAATGGCATATAAAGCCTGAAATGGTATATACGGCGGCTGTTTTAAACGGTAAATAAAGTTACTATCGGAATAGTAACAAGGCTTAGGACAGTCGTTAGTATAATACCCTGTGAAATAGTAGACTCATCAATATGAAGCTGTTTGGACAGCATAAGCGGCATGTTGCCGGCGGGAACGGACAGCATCAGGGCAGCGGTGTTTACAATTAAGGCTTCTTTTATGAACAGATTAAGTAACAGAGTGAAGCCTATAGGCAGCATGATCTGCCTTATGATTATAAAGGCATATAGCTTCGGATGGGTAAATATATCCTTCGGAGCCATCTGTGCCACCGATACGCCAAGCACCAGCATTGATAGGAAGGTTGTTGTTCTTCCGGCATAAGTAAGGGAAGATGATATAATTGTCGGAATATTAAAGTCTGCAAGATAAAATATAATCGTGAGCAGGGCGGAAATTGTTCCTGCATTTATGAGTTTGTTAAGAAAGTTTTCGGAGCCGTCTGAGTTGGCGGCTTTTTTTAGTACACTCATTCCGTAAGTGTATAGCAGGATATTATAAATTAAGTTGCTTAAAGAGACAAAAATTAATGAGCCTGAACCTAAAACGGCGGAAGCAAGAGGTATTCCGATAAAACCTACATTTCCGAAAATCGTTAACATCCGGTAGGAATAACGGGCATGTTCGGGTATCCTTAACATCAACGGAATCAGGTATGCAAAGAGGATTAGCACCGCGTAAGAAAGAAGGAATACGCATAAGCCGACAAGCAGCTCATGTAAAGACAGCTTCGGAGAATCGTCAAATGCCGAACATATGAGCAGCGCGGGATTGGTGACATTTACTATTAGTCCCGAAATCTGGCCGGAGGTGGTTTCGGAGAGCATTTTTTTACGGTAAAGGAACATGCCGGTGAGAATCAGTATTAGGATTATTATCATTTGTTCCAGGACTACGGTTATGCTCATGATACTTTGTGCTCCTTGTTTATTTTAGATAAAGTATAATGAATCTCTATTTTTTTAACAATAGATATCGTAGCACATTTATGTGAAATGTAAAGAGCAATATTATGAAAAGCCGGTTTGCTAAAGTAAATTTTATAATAAAAATATTTTATACAATATAAATCACAATATAAATTAAGTATTTGCACAAAGCCTCCGATATATATATTGAATTATACACTTTTCTATTTATATTAGAGATATAATTTGGACGAGACAAAAACGACACGCGTGTCAAAATGGAGTTTGACATAGGGATATAACAAGGAGGTATGTATTATGGCGTTACGTTTGATAGGGAGAGATGAGAAGAGTTTCGTTATCAGCCACAATAAGAATGCGGAAATGAGAAACGAGGCACGAAACAACAAGGGAAAAGGCGTTAAGTTGACCAATAAGTCCATTAACATGAGTGGACTTAACGGTGATAAGGATGCGCTTACGATGCGCAAGCAGCTTGCCAGGAAAAAGGCAATGAAAATAATAAGCGACGCATGGGCGGGCGATAAGAAGATTGATCTGGATATTAGCGAGATAAAATACAAGCGTAATGAAAGCAATGAAAATATTAGTGAATATAATGATTATCTGAAAGGGTATGATGAGAAAAGAACAGAATTAAAAGAGTATTACGGAATTTCTGATTATACGGATGAAGATATAAAATTACTTAATAAAAAGCTTAGGTCTGAATATAATTCTAAGATATCTTTTACACAAGAGGAGCAGGACCGTCTTGCTGAGTTAAATGAAGAGGCATATCTTAAATACAAGGAGCAGACGGCTGGAATTGATATGGCGGCAGCCCATTATGAGAAACTGAAAGATGATGAGTCGCGGATGGTAGAGGCATATAATTCGGAAATTACCGGAATTAATTTAGAGCGCCTTAAATTTCATAAAATGTTGGATGCACAGCAGGAAGCGGAGGAAATTAATAAGGAAGCAAGCGAAGACGCTATCAATACGTTAATCGGAGAGGCGCAGGAGCATATCGAGGAAACCCACGAAGAGAAATGGGAAGAAGCCAAAGAAGCCGCAGAGAAGAAAGAAGAGCAGGAAGAGAAAATCGAGGAGCAGAGACAGGAAAAAGAGGAGTTTCAGGAGCAGCTTGAGATTAAGCGTGAGGAAAGCAGTGAGGCTGAGGAAACCAGAATCGAGCAGGCAAAGAAAGCTCGAGAGCAGGGAGAGATTATTGAGGGCGCAACGGAGTATATGGGCGGTGACGCAGGCATGTCTTCTGATGTGAAAGCAGCAATTAAGGATATGCTGAATAAGATGAAAGTTCTTGAGGAGGACTTAAAGGGCGCAGAAATTGACGATAAATTATGATAGTAATGTGAAAAGAGTTCGGATATGAAAAAGATAATGCTTTTTGAAGGTGATATTGAAACACAGGGGTACTTTTCCATACAGCTTGCCGAAGCGTTTCAGAAAATGGGGCATCAGACCTTTATATTTGACCTTAGCAAACCTTGGAACAGTTCTCAGCGGTTTTTCAGGTTCTATGAAAAGGGAAATACGGTGCTGGTGAACTTTAATTTTCATGGGATGAGCGGAGAAGAGATTTTTCTGGATGAAAATGACCGCATGATGTGGGATGCGCTGAATATACCTGTTTATAATATTGTGGTGGACCATCCTATGTATTATCACCATTTTTTGGAAAAAGTTCCTAAGGTTTATCATCATATAAGCATTGACAGGAATCATGAAAAATATATGGAGAGGTTTTTTCCTGATATAAAGAGGGGCACGTTTTTGCCGCTTGCGGGAACGAAACTTTATCCTGATAAAGCTTATACTCCGGCGGAGTATCGAAGATATGATGTGACTATGGTGGGAAATTATACGCCGCCGAGTCATTTTGAGAAGTATATTACCAGAATAGATGATGAGTACACAGAATTTTATTATGGTATGATTGATGATCTGCTGGCACATCCGATGAAGACTGTTGAGGAAGTCGCTGAGGAGCATATACGCAGGGAGATACCGGAAGTTACGCATGAAGAGTTAAAGATGCTTATGAGTAAGCTGATATTTATAGACTTGTACGTGCGTTTTACCACAAGGGGCGAAGCAGTCAGGGCATTGGCAGATGCTGGCATTAAGGTCAATGTCTTTGGCGGCGGCTGGGATAAGTTAGAATGTAAGAAGCCTGAGAATTTGATTGTAGGATACACTCTTGATTCCGTAGGCTGTTTAAAAAAATTATGTCAGAGCAAGATTTCATTAAACGTGATGCCCTGGTTTAAGGATGGTGCGCATGACAGAATTTTTAATTCGATGTTAAACGGGGCATTGTGCCTGACGGACAGCAGCATATATCTTGATGAAATCCTTAAAGATAAAGAAAATTGCAGGATATATTCTACCGCGGATATTGACGCATTGCCGGATATGGTTTATGGTCTGCTTTCTGACCCCTCAGGCTTGCAGCAAATCATAGATAAGGGATACCAATTAGCTGAGTCGGCGCATACATGGGAACATCGCGCTGCACTGCTTAGTGAAATGTACTTTAAAGAATAAAAGAGATGGAATAAAATGATAAAAGGAAAATATAAACATATAGGATTTGCGTTCCACAAAACAATTCCCGTTATGCTGGGTTATCTCTTTCTTGGGATGGCGTTTGGCCTGCTTCTGCAAAATGCGGGATATAGTTTTTTGTGGGCGTTTTTGTCGAGTACAATAATTTATGCGGGAAGTATGCAGTTTGTGCTTGTGACTTTATTGACCGGAGGGGTCAGCTTGGTTCATACGGCGCTGATGACTCTGTTTATAAATGGAAGACATATATTTTACGGTCTTTCTTTTGTGGAAAAATATAAAAAGATGGGAAAGGCTTATCCGTATATGGTCTTTTCACTTACAGACGAGACCTATTCAGTCCTTTGCGGAACACATGTGCCGGAGGATATGGATGAGAAGAAGGTCTTTTTTTGGATTTCATTTCTGGATCAGTGTTATTGGGTACTTGGTTCGACATTAGGAGGTCTGGCAGGCCAGTATATTACTTTTGATTCAACAGGAATTGACTTTAGTATGACAGCGCTTTTTGTCGTGATAGTGATAGAGCAGTGGCAGGAAAAGGAAGCGCATATTTCAGCGATAATAGGGGCGGTATGCGGAATTGTATTTCTGCTTATTTTCGGTGCGGACCGATTTATTTTACCTGCGCTGTTATGTGCTATGATGGCGCTGATTTTTATGCATAAAATATCTGCTAAAGAGGATGGAAATAATAGATGAGTACAACATATTCTTTATTGATAATAGCGGTAGCTTCACTATGCACTATATTCTTACGGGCTTTCCCCTTTTTAATTTTCGGTGGGAAAAAGGAAGTGCCGCATACCGTGCAATATTTGGGAAAAGCGCTTCCGCCTGCAATAATGGCAGTATTAGTGGTATACTGTCTTAGGGGAGTGTCTTTTTTAAAGGGAAATCATGGCATACCGGAAATTATTTCCGTACTGGTGGTTGCCGCTCTGCATATATGGAAGAAAAATATTTTGTTAAGTATCGGACTTGGAACAGTTTGTTATATGTTACTGGTACAGTTGGTTTTTTAAGCAGCTTTAAGCTTTTGGAAGGGAACGGTTAATTATTGTGGGAATAACTGATAAAATGAGTCGCAGGCGCGCTGAGACGCTTAAGCGGAATTTTGAACGTTACCGTAGAATTCATGCTCTTATGGATAAATATGGAAAAGATATTATAAATTCAGATAATTTTCAGATGACCAGAGAGCATATACAGCATGGCAGCGTTACGGTCAACGAGCATTGCAGATATGTGGCAATTTACAGCCTTATTTTGAATAAAAGGCTGGGACTGCATTGCAATCTAAGAGATTTAATTAGGGGCGCTCTGCTGCACGACTATTTTTTATACGATTGGCACGATAAAGAATATCTGTCCCAGCGTAAAAGGTTTCATGGATTCCACCATCCTAAGACTGCATTGCGAAATGCGGATAAAGAGTACCAATTAACGGATATACAGCGTGATATAATTGTAAAGCATATGTTCCCATTGGTAATCACGCCGCCGATTTACAGGGAAGCGTGGGTGGTTACGGCTGCGGATAAATATTGTTCATTAATGGAAACACTGAGGATTCGCAAAGGACATGGAAAAGCAATCGGAAACAGAGCAAAAATTGCAAACTCTATATGACACACTTGTCACATATTCGGAGAGTGACTTTTATCCCTATCATATGCCCGGACATAAACGCAGGCAGGATGTAGGCGCCGCTTCGGATTTTTTCAGGTTGGATATTACCGAGATAGACGGATTTGACAATCTGCATCAGGCAGAAGGAATAATACGGCAGGCGCAGGAGCGGGCGTCCGGATTATACGGCGCGGACGAGAGCTTTTTTTTGGTAAACGGCAGTACTTGTGGGATTTTAGCGGCCATTCACGCGGTAACCGATAGGGGCGATACGATACTGATTGCCAGAAATTGCCATAAATCGGTGTATCATGCGGCATTTTTACAGGAACTTAATTTGGAGTACATTTATCCGGAACAGATTGAGGAATACGATATTAATGACGCAATAAATCCGGAAGCAGTACAAAGCGCACTGGAAGAGCATCCGGAGTGCAGCGCTGTAGTAATTACCTCTCCGACTTATGAAGGCGTCATATCAGATATTGCAGAAATTGCAAGGATTGTTCATGGCAAAGGAAAGCCTCTTATCGTAGATGAAGCGCATGGAGCGCATCTTGGATTGGCGGAGAACATACCGGAAAATGCCGTGAGGCAAGGTGCGGATTTGGTTATACACAGCCTGCATAAAACTCTGCCTTCTATGACGCAGACAGCGCTTTTGCACGTGAATGGGAATTATGTAAACCGAGCAAGGCTGAGACAATATTTGCGCATATTCCAGTCGAGCAGTCCTTCATATGTTTTAATGGCAGGTATGGACGCCTGCATTTCTTATATAAAGGAAAATGCTGCTCACGACTTTAATAAGATGCATCTGCATTATCAGAATTTTATCAGACAAATGGAGATGTGCCGTTATATTCATATTGCCACACCGGAAAGTCTTGGCAATGGGAAGTATTGTTTTACGGCGTGGGATATTTGTAAATTGGTAATTTCTGTAAAAAAAGCATCTATAAGCGGTCAGACTCTTTACAATATTTTGCGTGATGAATTTCATTTGCAGATGGAAATGGCAGCAGACAGTTACGTACTTGCAATAATGACAATTGCAGATAAAGAAGATGCTTGGAAGAGATTGGCTGATGCATTGATTCAAATTGATGGTACGATAGATGGTGCAGATACCACAGATAACATAATTAATATTAGCCAAACTCATCATAAACATATTGAACCAATCAGGCCAATAGCCCGGATGAGCATTGCGAGTGCGCTTACATCATTTTATAAAAATCCAAAAGAAACACCGCTTGCACAGGCACAGGGAAAAGTTAGCGGCGGTTTCGTAAATCTTTATCCGCCGGGGATACCTATTTTGATTCCCGGAGAGATGTTAGATGGGGATATTATCAAACAAATAGAGCATTGTTTGGAATTGGGATTAAACGTACAGGGAATATCCCCTACAGGAACGGTTGAAATTATTTAATATATTCTGCAATTTGTTATGAACATACAGCCAAATATCTCTCATGCAAGAACAGTTGAAATTCTGGCGGAAATGTGTCATTATTAATATAGCAATATATCCGCAATTAATGGAGGTTTTCAATTTGGATATCAAGGTCAATCAAGTACAACAACCGGTGCAGATAGAGCAAACACCGCAGACGCAGGAAGCGGACGGAACATTTAAATTTACACTGGTCAGCAGAATAGAAGAACAGGATTTACAGAACGCCCTGACTCATATGATGGAAGAGATTACGAGACAGGGAGATAAACTTGCCAAGCACCGCGATATCAAGGATATGAAGCGGTACAGGGCATTAATTAAAGATTTTATGAATGAAATCGTAAACCGTTCCCACTCCTTTACCAGAGAAAATTTTCTGGACAGAAAGGGCAGGCACCGTGTTTACGGTATCATTAGATTAATAGATAAAAATCTGGACGAACTGGCGCAGGAGCTGGTTAAGGACGAAAAGGACAATCTGGCAATTCTTAATAAAATAGGCGAAATAAGAGGGCTTCTTCTGGATATCTTCACTTAGTAGTCTGCGGGAAAGGAATTAATATACAAATGGCAAAATTTACCGATGTTATAGGACAGGAACAAATAAAGGAACATCTGCAGAATGCGATTTCAATGAATAAAGTATCTCATGCATACATCCTTAACGGAGAAAGAGGCTCCGGTAAGGAATACATTGCAAAGGTATTTTCGGCTACGCTGCAATGTGAAAAGGGTGAAATCGAGCCATGTATGGAATGTCATTCATGTAAGCAGGCGGTCAGCGGCAATCAGCCTGATATTATTTTTGTGTCCCATGAGAAACCCAATACAATAAGCGTTGAAGACATAAGGGCGCAGATTAATAATGATATTGTAATTAAGCCATATAGCAGCCCAAGAAAGATTTATATAATAAACGAAGGCGAGAAAATGACGGTACAGGCACAGAACGCTCTTTTGAAAACTTTAGAAGAGCCGCCGGAATATGCTGTTATTTTGATTCTTACTTCTAATGTGGACACGCTTCTTCCTACTATACTCAGCCGTTGTGTTGTGCTTAATATGAAGCCCGTATCAGATGATAAAATTAAGAAGTTTTTAATGGAGGAACTGGAGATTCCCGATTATAAGGCCAACATCTGCGTGGCTTTTGCAAGGGGAAATATAGGGAAAGCCAAGATGCTTGCTTCGAGCGAGGATTTTGATAAGGTAAAAGAAGAGGCAGTAACGCTTGTAAAATATATTAATGACATGGAAATCAGCGAAATTGTCAAAGCAATAAAGAAAATTTCGGAATATAAATTTGATGTAACGGACTATCTGGATATTTTGATGGTGTGGTATAGGGATGTGCTTCTTTTTAAAGCTACCAAAGATGCCAACAGCCTGATTTTTAAGGACGAGCTGCAATCGATTCGTAAGACGGCTGACAGAAGCACTTATGAGGGTATTGAAACAATTGTCAAGGCACTCCAGCAGGCTAAGAGAAGACTGGATGCGAATGTTAATTTTGATTTAACTATGGAATTACTTCTTCTGACGATTCAGGAGAATTAAATATATGCAAAACTCCCATGGGAGATGGAGGTTAATAGATTATGATTAAAATAATAGGCGTACGGTTTCGTGTCGCAGGTAAGATATATTATTTTGACCCCGGAAAGCTTGATATTAAAAGAGGGGAGCATGTTATTGTAGAGACTGCAAGAGGGATTGAATATGGTACGGTTATAGTTGAGCCTAAAGAGGTACCGGACGAAAAAGTAATTCAACCGCTGAAACCGGTTTTGCGTGTAGCTACACCAAAAGACGATGAACAGGAGACTGAGAACAAGGCAAAAGAGAAAGAAGCCTTTGAAATATGTTTGGAGAAAATTAAAAAACATGAGCTTCCGATGAAGCTGATTGATGCGGAATATACATTTGATAATAATAAAGTCCTGTTTTATTTTACCGCGGATGGCCGTATTGACTTTAGGGAACTGGTTAAAGATTTGGCGTCGGTATTTAAAACAAGAATAGAGCTCAGGCAGATTGGCGTAAGAGATGAAACCAAGATAGTAGGCGGTATAGGCATATGCGGAAGACCGCTGTGCTGTCATACGCATTTGTCCGAGTTTGTTCCTGTATCAATTAAAATGGCAAAAGAGCAGAATCTCTCTTTAAATCCGACAAAGATTTCAGGTGTCTGCGGCAGACTTATGTGCTGCCTTAACCATGAAGAAGAAACCTATGAGGAACTTAATAGAAAGCTCCCGAATGTAGGAGACTTTGTAACTGCTGATGATGGGTTAAAAGGCGAGGTACAGAGCGTTAATGTACTGCGTCAGTTAGTAAAGGTCGTTGTAGAGGTTAACGACGAAAAAGAGATTCATGAATATAAGGCGGAACAGTTACATTTTAAGAGAAAGCATCACAAGAATAATAAACTTGATGTGGATGAAGAAGAATTAAAAGAACTTGAGAAACTGGAAAAGCAGGACGACAATAAATCTAAATTGGATGATAATTAATTGACGAAAAAACGTAAAGGAAAGTATGGATACCGATAGAAAGCCTGTGCTTAAAGAAAATGAAAGAATAGACGATTTGCAGCGCAACGGTTATCAGATAATACAGAATCCCGAGAAATTCTGTTTTGGGATGGATGCGGTTCTGCTTTCGGGTTTTGTAAGAGTCAAGGCGGGAAGCATACTTTTGGACATGGGAACAGGAACAGGGATCATTCCTATTTTGCTTGAAGCTAAAACTCAGGCCGCGCATCTGACAGGTTTGGAAATCCAGGAAGAAAGCGCAGATATGGCAAGGCGCAGCGTGGCTTTAAATAAGTTAGAGGATAAAATTGCGATTGTGAATGGCGATATAAAAGAGGCAGGGAATATTTTCGGCGCTGCTTCTTTTGATGTGGTTACCTGCAATCCGCCTTATATGATAGGCGGTCATGGACTGGCTAATCCGGATGCGCCAAAGGCGATAGCAAGGCATGAGATTTTGTGCACATTAGAGGATGTAGTTGCCCAGGCGGCAAAGGTGCTTAAACCCGGCGGAAATTTTTTCATGGTACACAGACCGTTCAGACTGGCGGAAATCATGGTGCTTCTTCATAATTATAAACTGGAGCCTAAGCGTATGCAGATGGTATATCCTTTTGTGGATAAAGAGCCTAATATGGTGCTTATAGAGGCAAGCCGCGGGGGAAAACCGCGTATGCAGGTAGAGAAACCACTGATCATATATAAAGAAGCCGGGGTGTATATGCCGGAGATTTATGACATATACGGATTTTAAAAGATGCAGGAATGAACGATTAACCCGTCAATGTGGATCAGATATAAAGGAGCGAACATAAAATGGCAGGGATTTTATATCTGTGCGCTACGCCTATAGGGAATCTTGGAGATATAACGCAGAGAGTGTTAGAAACGCTAAAAATCGTTGATATTATCGCCGCGGAAGATACCCGCAATAGCATTAAACTTTTGAATCATTTTTGCATAACTACTTCTATGACCAGTTATCATGAATATAATAAAGTAGAAAAAGCAGACTATCTGGTTGGGCAGCTTGTTCAGGGAAAAGATGTTGCACTTATTACGGATGCGGGAACTCCGGCAATATCAGACCCCGGGGAAGTTCTGGTGCAGAAATGCCATGAGGCGGGAATTACGGTTACATCCCTTCCGGGGGCGGCGGCGTGCATTACGGCTTTGACTTTATCGGGACTTTCGACCAGAAGATTCTGTTTTGAGGGATTTCTTCCTTCCGATAAAAAAGAAAAGGCGCAGGTGCTTTCTGAACTGTGCGGGGAATCAAGAACAATCATACTCTATGAAGCGCCGCATCATTTAATAAGAACATTGAATGAACTGCATGATACATTAGGAAACAGAAAAATTACGATATGCAGGGAACTTACCAAGAAATTTGAAACCATTGTTCCGACAACCATAGAAGAGGCACTGGCATTTTATGATACACAGGAGCCCAGAGGCGAATACGTTCTTGTTATAGAGGGCAAGAGCCATAAGGAGAAAAAAGAAGAGGAAATACGCTCATGGGAGCAGCTGTCAATTGAAGAGCATATGGCATATTATACCGGCGGAGGAATGGATAATAAGGACGCTATGAAGCAGGTCGCAAAGGACAGAGGAGTATCAAAAAGAGATATTTATCAATATTTATTAAATAAGTGAGTTGACAAAACCGTTAAAATCCGTAAAATAAGATTGACAAATATATGAGCAAATAATATACTTTGAATATCAAAGTAATTTTGCAAGAAAATTATATGACTAAAAAGGAGAAGGAAAATGTTAGAAAGAGTAAAAGAAATCATTCAGGAGCAGTTAAATTTGGAGGGCGTTGAAATTACAGAGGAATCTTCTTTCAAAGATGATCTGGGTGCAGATTCATTGGATTTGTTTGAGCTGGTAATGGCATTTGAAGAGGAATACGGTGTAGAGATTCCTTCAGAAGATTTAGAGAAGATTACAACAGTTGGCGCTGTTATTGAATATATGAAGAGCAAAGGCGTAGAGTAATTAACTGCGCTTAGGAGAATGGGAAACTATTTATGAAAACAAAAATTACACAGCTTTTAGGAATTGAGTATCCTGTTATTCAAGGCGGCATGGCGTGGGTTGCGGATTATCATCTTGCGGCAGCGGTTTCGGAAGCAGGAGGACTGGGAATAATAGGTGCAGGCGGAGCGCCGGCATCTTTTGTCAAGGAACAGATTCAGAAAGCAAAAGAAATAACAAGTAAGCCTTTTGGTGTAAATATAATGCTTATGAATCCGGAAGCGGATCAGATTGCGCAGGTCGTAATAGACGAGGGCGTGAAGGTAGTTACTACAGGAGCAGGTAACCCTGGTAAGTACATGGCAGCGTGGAAGGAAGCCGGAATTAAGGTCATTCCTGTTGTTGCCAGCGTAGGTCTTGCCAAAATGATGGAACGTGCCGGCGCAGATGCGGTTGTTGCCGAGGGTACAGAATCCGGAGGACATATTGGTGAACTGACAACAATGACATTGGTTCCACAGGTGGTTGATGCAGTTAATATTCCGGTTATTGCAGCAGGAGGAATTGCAGATGGAAGAGGTTTCGCAGCAGCAATTATGCTGGGTGCGGAGGCTGTCCAGATGGGAACCAGATTTGTTGTTGCCAAAGAATCTATCGTACATGATAATTATAAGCAGAAAGTAATATCAGCTAAGGATATTGATTCTGCGGTTACGGGAAGGACTACAGGACATCCTGTAAGGTGCATACGTAATAAGACTACCAGAGAATACCTCAAAAAGGAACAAGAGGGCGCAACTTTAGAAGAACTTGAGAAAATGACGCTGGGCAGTCTTAGAAAAGCAGTGGTAGACGGCAATGTAGTTGAAGGTTCTCTTATGGCAGGACAGATTGCAGGTCTGGTAAAATCAGAAAATACCTGTGAGGAAATTATAAAAGAAGTCATGTCCCAAGCTGAAAAATTATTAAAATTATAAAATAACTAAGGGACTTTTGTAATAGGAACCGAAAAGCAGTTTTTGAAGCGCAGGCTGCTGAGCTTGCGCTTCTTGTAAATCATACTGC
>CAMWKB010000063.1 GCA_947174705.1 uncultured Lachnospiraceae bacterium | reverse complement strand
CTCTTCTCTTATCTCTTCTTCCTTTGGAAGATTTGTTCTTAGGACAAATAGACATTCTTACACCTCCTTATTTGCGTTAAAGATATCTTCTATCACAGCCATCCTTGGATCGGGAACAAATGTGTCACATTCGCAGTCTCCCGTATTAAGGTCTTTACCGCATTTAGGGCAGATGCCCTTGCAATCCGGTTTACATAACACCTTCATAGGCCAGTTAATCATGATTTCATTGTTCAGCAAGTCCTCTACATTAAGCTGATAGCCTTCCATAAAACTCCGGTCGTCTTCTTCATCAGACAAAGCCTCTTCCGAATCCGGAGAATAAATATTTCTTGAAAAACTAAGCAACATCTTCTTCTCGATTGGTTTCAGGCATCTGTCGCAGTTCATTGAAAACACAAGCTCTCCCCTGCCCTCAATCAATGCCTTATTCTTACCAATATTGGTAAATGTAAAACTAATCGGTGTCTTATCGGCAATCTGATACGTCTCTCCTCCGACATTGACCTTCGTCATATCGGTTTCAACCTGCATCGCAATTACTTTTTCTTCAGATGTTAATACATCAGTTAAGTTTATGAACATACTGACTCCTACTCACACTTTGATTATTATACATACGGTATCTTAGTTTGTCAACCTGATTTTTTTAATTGCACTTATATCTGCCCTTCCAATACCTTAGCAGCCTCTGCTATTGCAGCATCAATGCCCGCCGGATTCTTACCGCCGGCCTGCGCCATATTCGGACGTCCGCCGCCACCGCCGCCGACAAGTCCTGCTATGCCTTTTATAAGGTTTCCGGCATGAGCGCCCTTAGACATTGCGCCGTCAGTTGCCATTGCAATAAGATTGACCTTGCCATCTGCATCAGAAGCCAATACTACAACGCCGTCTCCAAGCTTATCCTTAAGCTGGTCTCCTAAGTCGCGCAGTCCGTTCATATCCACGCCTGACACCTTTGTTGCCAGCAGTTTAACACCTTTTACTTCGTTTACCTTGTCCATAACATCGCCAAGTGCATCTTTAGCGGCTTTACTCTTTAAGGACTCGTTTTCACCTTGTATAGTTTTTAATTCGGCCATCAAATGACTGCATCGGTCAATCAGGTTGGCCGGAGTTGTTTTAAGTATCTTAGAAGCCTCTTCTAACTTCTTTTCCAGCTCGGCATAATATTTAAGTACGCCGTTTCCGGTCAGAGCTTCTATTCTTCTGACGCCTGCCGCAACGCCGCTTTCTGATATTATCTTAAAGGAAGAAATTACTCCGGTACTCTTTACATGGGTTCCACCGCAGAATTCCTTAGAGAAATCACCCATTTCCACAACGCGCACCTTATCGCCGTATTTCTCGCCAAACAGCGCCATTGCACCGGTTTTCTTAGCTTCTTCTATAGAAAGCACTTCCGTTACAACCGGAATGTTTTCCGCAATTTTTTCATTAACAATTTGCTCTACCTCAGCAAGCTCATCAGCCGTCATTGCTGAAAAGTGTGAGAAGTCAAAACGAAGTCTCTCACCGTCATTATATGAACCTGCCTGCTCTACATGTGTACCTAAAACCATACGAAGCGCCTTTTGAAGAAGATGCGTCGCACTGTGGTTCTTACAGGTTGCATTTCTTCTGTCGGCATCCACCTCTAAGGTAACTGTATCGCCTACCTTGAACATTCCGGAAACCACGCGGCCGATATGGCCCACTTTTCCGCCTAGCATTGCAACCGTATCTTCTACCTTAAATTCGCCTTCAGCGGTCCGGATTATTCCGACATCACCGGACTGACCGCCCATAGTTGCATAAAACGGCGTCTCATCCACAAAGATAGTTCCTATTTCACCATCCGTTAACGCCTCTACAAGCTCTGTTTCGGTTGTAAGTACGGATATCTTAGAATCATGTACAAGTTTGTCATAGCCGACAAAAACAGAAGTTATACTCGGGTCAATGGACTCATATACTGTTACGTCCGCACCCATATAATTAGTCACCTTACGCGCCTTACGCGCCTTGACCTTCTGCTCCTGCATTGCTTCTTTGAAGCCCTCTTCGTCTACACTGAAACCTTTTTCCTCAAGTATTTCTTTCGTTAAATCTATAGGGAAACCGTAGGTATCATACAGCTTAAACGCATCCTCACCGGAGAGTTCTTTTATCCCTTTACCTGACATGGACTCTTCCATTTCCATTAAGATATTAAGTCCCTGGTCGATTGTCTTATTGAACTTATTTTCTTCCTGTGTGAGCACGTTAAAAATAAATTCCTTCTTCTCATCAAGCTCCGGATAACCGTCCTTAGAGCCTTCAATGACAGTATTACTCAAATTAGCAAGGAAGGTTCCCTGAATGCCAAGCTTACGTCCCTGACGCGCAGCCCTTCTAATTATACGTCTGAGCACGTATCCGCGACCTTCGTTAGAAGGCATGATTCCGTCGGAAATCATAAACGTTGCCGAACGTATGTGGTCGGTAATAATACGTATTGATACGTCCGTATCATAATCCTCTTTATATGAAACATTCGCAATTTCGCACACTTTTGTACGCAGCGCAAGCACCGTATCCACATCGAAAATGGAATCCACATCCTGCACAACCGATGCAAGACGCTCCAAGCCCATTCCTGTATCAATATTTTTCTGTGCAAGCTCAGTATAATTGCCCTTACCGTCATTATCAAACTGCGTAAAGACATTATTCCAGATTTCCATATAACGGTCGCAATCGCAGCCGACTGTACAATCCGGCTTGCCGCAGCCATACTTCTCGCCGCGGTCATAATATACCTCTGAACATGGTCCGCACGGGCCTGAACCATGCTCCCAGAAATTGTCAGCTTTACCGAAGCGGTATATTCTCTCAGGCGCTATGCCTATATCTTTATTCCAGATTTCAAACGCTTCGTCATCATCTTCATAAATTGATGGATACAGCCTGTCCGGATCAAGACCGACTACTTCAGTCAAAAATTCCCAGCACCAGGCAATCGCATCTTTCTTAAAATAGTCGCCAAATGAAAAGTTTCCAAGCATCTCAAAGAAAGTACCATGTCTTGCTGTCTTACCTACATTCTCCAAATCTCCTGTACGGATACATTTCTGACATGTGGTAACCCGCTTCCTTGGCGGTATCTCCTGTCCCGTAAAATAGGGCTTAAGCGGAGCCATACCCGAATTTATAAGCAAAAGACTGTTATCGTTATGCGGTACCAATGAAAAACTTTTCATCTTTAAGTGTTCCTTACTCTCAAAAAACTCAAGGAACATACGTCTTAATTCGTTCACACCATATCGTTTCATCGTTAATATATTGTCCTTTCATGTAATGTATTAAAATTCAAACTTATCTGCAAAGTAAGCATCCAACTTAGAAATTTCAACCCTCTCCTGCTCCATAGAGTCGCGGAAACGGACTGTTACACAGTTGTCGGTCTCGGAATCGAAATCATATGTAACACAGAAAGGTGTACCGATTTCGTCCTGTCTTCTATAGCGTTTTCCGATATTTCCCCTGTCATCGAATTCGCAGTTATATTTTTTACATAATTGCGTATATATTTTCTCGGCGCCCTCATTCAGTTTCTTGGACAGAGGCAGCACGCCAATCTTAACAGGCGCAAGTGCAGGATGGAAATGCAGTACGGTACGTACATCTCCCTCACCGATTTCTTCTTCGTCGTAAGCTGCGCAAAGGAAAGCCAGTACAACGCGGTCTGCGCCAAGTGAAGGCTCTATTACATAAGGAACATATCTTTCATTTTTAACATCATCAAAATAGGACAGATCCTCTCCGGAAGTGTTCTGGTGCTGTGTTAAATCATAATCGGTTCTGTCTGCGATTCCCCACAATTCGCCCCAGCCAAACGGGAAAAGGAACTCAATATCGGTAGTACCCTTTGAATAGAATGAAAGTTCTTCAGGAGAATGGTCCCTAAGACGCATCTCATCCTCTTTCATACCAAGAGAAAGCAGCCAGTCACGGCAGAATCCTCGCCAATACTGGAACCATTCCAAGTCAGTTCCCGGCTCGCAGAAAAATTCAAGCTCCATCTGCTCAAATTCCCTTGTACGGAAAGTAAAGTTACCGGGCGTTATCTCATTACGGAAAGATTTACCAACCTGGGCAATTCCAAACGGTATCTTCTTACGTGAAGTTCTCTGCACGTTTTTAAAGTTTACAAAGATTCCCTGAGCGGTCTCAGGTCTTAAATAAACCGTATTCTTAGCGTCTTCCGTAACGCCCTGGAAGGTCTTAAACATTAAGTTAAACTGCCTGATATCAGTAAAATTATGTTTACCGCATGTAGGACAGGGAATATTTTTCTCTTCTACAAAATCCTTCATCTGCTGCTGGGACCAGCCGTCAATAGGAGAATCCAGTGTAATATTGTTCTCAGCGGCATAATCCTCTATGATTTTATCGGCACGGAAACGTTCATGACATTCCTTACAATCCATAAGAGGGTCTGAAAAACCGCCCAAATGGCCTGATGCTATCCATGTCTGCGGATTCATAAGAATTGCGCAGTCCACACCGACATTGTAAGGATTCTCTGTCACAAACTTCTGCCACCATGCTTTTTTAACATTGTTCTTTAATTCTACGCCAAGATTTCCGTAATCCCATGTATTAGCAAGCCCTCCGTAAATCTCCGAGCCCGGATACACAAAGCCCCTTGCCTTCGCCAAAGCTACAATCTTGTCCATTGTCTTTTCCATAAATAATCCTCCGTTTTTCAATCTATTTAAAAACTATACATGAAAGCCTGTCCTCTTCTCCGACTCCAATAACAGCAGCTTTCTTTCCGGAAAGAGTGACATTATCACTCATGTATATAATTTTATCATACACATTTATTCCAAGTTCTTCCCCCGCCTCTGTCTGTACGATAAGCACATGGTTGTCCTTAATCTGTTTAAACTGCTCATCACTTAGAGGCGTTCCGTTATTCATAACCATATCTTTAACCGAATATCCCGATGACGACGCATCGCTTACTGTTCCGAAATACAGCTCTTTATCGTTAAAATCTGTATAGCCCTCTCCGGTCTTATATGATATTTTGACAATTACCATATTGTCATTTTCTTCTACTGATTCACATACGATATCCCCGTCTTCTTCACTATATAAATCAATTTTATCCTTTGTCATGGCAGAGAGTTCATCTACGCTGTATAAACTCCGGTCGAACTCATCCACTATTGTCTGCACGATATTGCCATCCTTCATAACAGAAATGGTATCCATATCAGACGGCGAAGCATTCACCTTGCCACAACCTGTCATCACATACATTACCGTAATTATCATAAGAATAAACATACTGGTATGCCGCAATTTTCCCATAAAAATAACCATGCCTTTCTTTCAGCCTGCGATATCTGTGTGACAAAACGCTGATAAAACGCTGTTTTTTGCCACTCGCATTACATTATATCTGACTTATCCTGTATTTTCAAGCCCCATGCATAGCGTCTATAATTTCCAAACTCTTAAACTTCTTATCCACAAAGCGTTTCCTGTATTCATCCGCAATCCACGCAAGCTCCGTAAGTACGCTGTCCGTCACCGTAAAAGTATAGAGTTTCTCGATTGACGACTCCATAATATAATTCACCGCATATCTGGTAGACTCCTCAAATTTACCTTCCCTTGGCATTCCCGGAAACTCGCCGGAAAGAACCATAGCCTTCATCTCAAATATGTAACGAACCAGGTTATTGGGGATTTTCTCATGCATAAGCGCCTTTAACGACTGGTAAAGCAGCTTAAGCATCTCCTTATCCTCATTATTTTCCCTCGTATAATAATCCATCACTTCCAAAAAATATATTCCGTAATATGCGCCCTCAAAATCTGTTCTCAGACCCTCAAAATAATTGCTGATATCCGCTTCCATAAGATTATAAGAAGACTTTCCGGCGTAAAGTTTAAAACTGCCAAAAGAAAAAGGATTGGTAGCAGCGAGAAGTCTGCTGCCCTGCCGCCTCGCCCCTCTGGCAAACGCGGATATCTTTCCTTTTTCTTTTGTCAGAATAACAACCCTTCTATCATATTCACCGATTGGCTCAGCCTTTAAAATCATCCCTGTGAGCTCCGTATAATCCTGCATGAGACTTATCCCCTGAACTAACTTCCAAAGCATCTTTATGCTTGTCTTTTTTCCGGTCCTCTTCCATATCCTGTAGTGCATTTTTGTACGACAGGAAATCATTGATGCTTCCTGTCATCATAAATCGTTCCCAGTAATTTACCTCTTTCATCTTAAGCCCCCTAACCAACTATATGTTATTAGGGTTTGCTTTTTTCGTTTTTTCTATTCGGAATCCTTAGGATTATATCCGAAATTTTTTAAAAGAAAATCACTGTCCCGCCAATCCTTTTTAACCTTCACCCACAGCTTAAGATTTACCTGTTTTTCCACAAGATTCTCAATATCGCGCCTTGCAAGCGAGCCTATTTTCTTAAGCATCTGTCCCTGCTTTCCGATAATTATCCCCTTATGGGAATCCTTCTCACAGATGATGGTCGCTTCTATATCAACTATGCGCTTCTTGTAATTCATGGCTTCAATTGTTACGGCAATACCATGCGGAATCTCTTCTTCCAGACACCTGAGCGCTTTTTCCCGGATAAGCTCCGCCACAATCTGTCTGACCGGCTGGTCGGTGACCGTATCCTCATCATAAAAAGGATGCCCGTAAGGAAGGTATTTCATTATACAGGAAATAAGTTCGTCGGTTCCGTCTCCTTTAAGTGCCGATACGGGTACTATCTCCGCAAAATCCATCTGTTTTCTGTATGTATCTATAAAAAGAAGAATTTCATCTTTTTTCACCGTATCTATCTTGTTGATTACAAGAATAACAGGTGTTTTTATATTCTTTAACTGCTCTATTATATGCTGTTCACCGGCACCGATAAAAGTAGTCGGCTCCACAAGCCACAGCACCACATCCACCTCCGAAAAGGTACGCTCCGCGGTATTAACCATATAGTCGCCAAGTTTATTTTTCGCCTTATGAATCCCCGGAGTATCCAGAAAAACAATCTGTCCCTCATCCGAGGTATAGACTGTCTGTATTCTGTTTCTGGTGGTCTGCGGCTTATTCGAGGTAATCGCTATCTTCTGACCGATAAGATGGTTCATCAGCGTAGATTTTCCTACATTCGGTCTTCCGACTAAAGTAGCAAATCCCGACTTAAACTGTTTGTTTTCCTGCTCCATCGCATATTTTCCTCTTTCTATTGATTTATCTCCGTATCTTCAGGTTTTTTCCCCATATCATCGACGGGCTGCTGCTGTATTTTTTCTTTTTTACGAGCTTTATGTTTACTGATTTTTTTGAATACTACAATACCTACCACGATAACTATAGCCCATACTATTAAATAAGGAATATTGACTATAAACCATACAAAGAGATTTACAAGCCCCTCCCCAAGGTTATATGAACTTTCTGAAAAGCCTTTCTTTATTCTGTCCCAGACTGAAGGATTTTCTACTACTGCCGTCACTCTCTTTACTTCCTGAATATTCAGATTAATTGTGCTGTAATCAATCTGGTCATTCAACATACGAAGCTGGGATTCCATGCTCTCAATCTCATATCTTACGTCTGAAAGCCTCTGTTCTATTGTAATAATCTCCTCTATTGTGTCGGCATTTTCCACCAGCTCCAACAGTCTTTTCTGCTCTGCAAGAAGCGCGCTCTTATGACTTTGTAAATCCACGTACTGTAAAGTAACATCTGTTACTCTTTCCGTTTTATTGGTTATATTGGTAGATTCGTCCACCTGTACAACAAACTCATCAAATCGCGCCGTCGGAATACGTACAGTCCAATTGGCATTGCGATTGCCGCTATACTCATAATCGGAAAAAGACCTTCCGTTATACTCATACTGATACTCAATATAGCCCCCAAGCTGCTTAATCTGACTTGCCAGATTAACAAGAAGGTCATCATACTTTTCTGTCTCCACGCTCATATCCACGGTCTTTATCAGCTTACGGTTTGAGGCGTTGGAATTTTCATTCACAAGCCCACCGGATGACTGGCTCTCTGTATAGCCTTCCTCCGCATACGCAGCCTCATAATCCATATCCGCCGCTGATGCAGTCGCTGGTGCCGCTGTATTAGATGCGACATAATCATAGCTGCCTGCTGCGTCATAAGCCATGTTATCATAAGCTGCAAAGTTCATTTCAGCAGTATCCATCTTACTACCGCCGCCACAGCCTGCCATGCAGACTGTAAGCCCCAACAATACAGTTGCCATTAATCCCAAATTTCTCTTTTTCATAATACATCCTCCTCCTTAAATTTTATGGTGAAACCACCTTTTCCCCCATTAATGAAACAAATAATCCGTTTCCGCAAACACCTCCTTCTGCTGCTTAATCTTTTCCTCATTGCCGACAACACATAAGCTCTCATCCTGCATAAATGCGCTTATATATTCGGCTAATCCTCTTATAGTCTCAGGCACAGTCGCAAGAAGCTCGTCACGCTCTTTTTGTACCTGTTCATAGGAATAATTTGTCATATATCCGGCAAGGGAATATGTTCCCTTCGCAGATGGCGTCATCGGCATATCCAGCTCGCTGACCGCTCCTATTATATACTGGGTCATGGTTCTTTCATCAGCGTCGAAATTACGGATATATTCTGCCGCTTTCTCGTACACATCTATTGTTTTCTCCAGATTAGGGTCCCTGTAAGACACGAAATAGCTCTCGCCTGTCTTTCCAAACTGGCACATACAGCCGTAGGCACCGCCCTTGACACGCACCTGCGTCCACAGATAATCATACCCCATCATTACACGCAGCGCCTTAAGCGCCCCTGTATAAGGAAGACCCTTCTTACTGAAATTGCCCGCCCTGCACACGTACTGTACCTGAGACGAAGTCATAAAGCCTTCATTCTTTTTCTCAAGTTCAGGTTCATAGGCCTTAACGTCAATAGCTCCGGTATGCAGACTGTCACGGAAATCCTCTATAAGGGCTTCCATATTTTTAATCCCCTCTTGCTGCGCCGTATAATCTACCATCAGATTCTCCGGTCTGAAAATAAACGACATAAGAGAACTTAACTTCTCTATCAGCTCATCCTTACGGTTATCGAAATCTTTATCCAATTCCTCAAGCATCCTGTAAAAAGGTATACCGCTCATTTGGTCGGAAACTGCCGCCGTCTTGGAAATATATGACAGGGCACGCACTGCCGCGATTGAATGTCCTGCAGACATCATATGCGCCTGTTTCTGTGATTTAAGCTCCGAAATAAGCTCATGCAGACGCTTAGCGTCATCAAAGCGTGAGTTCATCACAATCTCTTTTACCAGCCTGAACGCATGCGCTATATTCTCATACAGTACCTTTGCCTTAATTTCCATAGTCGCAGTATATTTACTCATATCGCGGGCGTCGGTATAGGTATTAATTACAGGTGTTATTCCACCAGTCAGTATATTTATCTCATTAAAAAGCTCGCCGTAGGTATAATTATCCGTATCTACAAGTGCAAGAACCGCCTTTAACAGTCCCACATATGGGAAAAGCTCTTCCGGAACGGTATTTAAATTAAACATAAACCGCAGATATCCTATGCCGTTTGTAAAGATATCATGGTACAAAAATACGGTATTTCCGACTTTTTTCTCTTCATTAACGTATTTTTCCGCTTCTTTTTTCATATCCTCACGCTTAAGTAACGGAATCTTCTCTAAATCCTCCTTAGCGCTTGGTTCTTCCTGATACTGCTGAAGCGCATCAGTCTGTTCTATGATTTTCTCAAGCTCTTCTTTAGAGAGCGAAGCCTTCTTTTCTGCCAGTTTATCGGCTAATTCTTTATCTCTTTTACTTGTAAGCCCCTTAACCGGTTCAACCACTACGATTGTTCTGTGCGTGTTATTCAGCAGATATTTTTTAATGAGATTCTCGTAATAATCGGTATCAATCGCAGCTTTAAGGGCTGTGTAAGTGTCGTTAGCCTCGATGTGTAAAAAGGGCTTATTGTCGTCATAGAGCCAGCTGTCAAGCATCTGCAGCCCGAATAAAAGCCCCTTTGGATATGAGCCGAAATCCGCCTCCCTGTATTTGAATTCATAAAAGTTAAGTCCTGCACGGAGCGCTTTTTTATCAAGCCCGTTTGCGGCAAGCTCGTTAAGCTTCTGCTCAATTGTCGCTATAAACTCTTCAAGCTGTTCTTTGTTGGCATTTTTGGACACCACCGAGAAAAACGGCTGTTTAATTCCGTTTTCATAAGTGCTGTAGACATCCTTGCCAATCCCTTTATCGATAAGCGCCTGTTTAAGCGGCGCACCTGGCGCGGAACAAAGCACATAATCCAATACCTGGAACGCTATATACTGCTCCCTGTCCAGATTATCGGAAAAAGCCGTATTATATGAAAGATACGTACTGTCGCTCTCCGATTCACTGTCCATGATCGGATATTCTTTATACACCGTAACAGGCTCCTCAAAGGGCTTCTGCATTGCAAGCGTCGAGTCTACATCAAGCGCATCATACTTAGACAGATACTCCTCGTCCAAAAATGTGAGTTTTTCTGCCATATCCATATCCCCGTACAGATAAATATAACTGTTTGAAGGATGATAGTATTTATGATGGAAATTCAAAAAGTCCTCATAGGTAAGCTCAGGAATCACATCCGGGTCCCCGCCTGATTCAACGGCATACGAAGTATCGGGATATAGTGAATTCATTATCTCTCTATCGAGCACATCATCCGGAGATGAAAACGCCCCCTTCATTTCGTTGTATACAACGCCGTTAATGGTAAGCTCATCATCTAGCTCCTCAAGCTCATAGTGCCAGCCTTCCTGCCTGAATATCTTCTCTTCATTGTATATATTCGGATGAAAAACCGCATCCAGATACACATCCATAAGATTCTGAAAATCCTTATCATTGCAGCTTGCCACCGGATATACGGTCTTATCCGGATAAGTCATTGCATTTAAAAAAGTATTTAAAGAGCCCTTGGCAAGTTCAATAAAAGGGTCCTTGACCGGAAACTTATCTGAACCGCAAAGCACGCTGTGCTCTATTATATGCGCTACGCCTGTACTGTCCACCGGCGGCGTCCTAAAGCCTATATAGAACACCTTATTATTATCATCATTAGACATAAGCACAACCCTTGCGCCTGTCTTATTATGCTTAAGTATATATGCGAGTGAGTTTAACTCCTTTATCGTTTTCTTCTCAATTACTGTATATGCCTGTAATTGTTCAATCTGCATATTTTGAACCATGCCTTTCTTTAAAATTAGTTTCACAATTTAGTATTTGTATTAGTATATCACTTAGTTGTGAAATTAGCAAAAGATTGTGAAAATTTCCGTATTAAAAACAGGTCAGACATCGTAAGCTGTGACGTCTGGCCTGTTGTAAAATCTTCTGCCGGTTTTGAAAATATGTCGTTAATTAATATTATTCGCGCCTTATGCTTTTTGGATCGTCAACAATTTCTCCTTTAATCGTCGTGTTTTTAAGAACTACATTTTTTCCGGCCTTATTATAAAAGTTTCCATCCAGCTCACAATTATCAAGCAGGACATAGTCTACCTTTTTTATGATTCCCATGCTGGCTTTGGCATTTCCCTTAAATTTTGAATTGTATATTTTAACATTTTCAGTAGGAGTAAAGTTGTATTCAATGCAAATGCCATATTGCGGATCTGTTCCCTTTGCATTATTAAACTCACAATTGTCTATCGTAACATTCTTCGCATCTGTAATAGATAAATTGTTTCTTCTATTGTGGTGAATGATACAATTCTCAATCGTTATACCATCGCAGGGTATATGCACCAGCTTGCCATCAATTTTCTTATCATATTCACCCAGACAGATACCATCGCCCCAGCACTTGGAAATATCCATATTACTGATATGGACGTCGGTGCTTCCCTGTACGCTGATTCCATGACCCCACTCGCCGCCTGTGCCCAGATGTTCTTCGCGCTCTCCTATGATCTGACCTCCGGAAATTTCAACATTTTTGCGTCCAAAAACATATATTACCTGATAATTCGATTTGTTGTTTGCAATTGCCATTATGAGCGCTGAAGGCGACATGATCAGTTTCTGGTTATCTCTCACAATAATACCGCCGATACCGATACCTCCGTCTACTGCATCGATTCTGTAAACGCCTGCAGGTATATACACATAATCATATTTAGTGGGATTATCTTCCCATTTTTGCAAAAGAGCATTGATGGCCTGAGTATCATCAGTTGTTCCGGCTTCCTGTTCGTATATAAGACCTCTTCCTTCCGGTGCCTTATCCTCCTCACCTTTTACAACAACATAACATTCCTGAACGTATTTACGTTTATTTGTATACGTTCTAATCCGAGCCGCTCCTACTTTTTTCATGGTAATCAGACCGTTTTTATCTACAGATACCATTTCCGAATTGCTGCTTTCAAATTCAACGTTGCTTAAATTTACAGTACCTTCAAATTCCAGTTTAAGAGTATCTCCTACTTTCCCCTCAATTGTCTTGCCTGACTGTTTGAGGACCGGAGCATCTACTATTGTAACCTTACACGACGCCTTTTTATTGCCATCCTGCGCAATTGCGGTTATCGTTACGGTACCTTCTTTCTTGGGAACTATAACACCGAAAACAGTTTTCTCATCATTGCTGATTCTGGGTTCAACCGTCGCAATGCTGCTGTTGGAAGTAGTCCAGATTACGGTTGAATTCCACAATTTGTTATCATAATAATCATCCTGAATTTCAGCAGTTATTTTGGCTGTAAGCGTTCTTTTCTCTTCGTTGTCCTGAAGTGCCAACGAAAGTTTTGCCGGACTTAATGTTATTCCTTTTACGCGGTTTATATTATACCCTCTCTTTTTTATCTTAAAAGAGCAGGTTCTCATTCCGCCGTATTCACTGTACTCACTTCCGCGTAATGTTACTTTCGCAGTGCCGGATTTAATATTATTCGTGTAATCTACGATTTCTACAATACCTCTTAATTCATTTACTTTTTTCTTCATATCGGCGCTGGTCGCGTAAACATGAATATCACTCCATGTATCTAACTCTATTTTTTCTCCTGTATACTCCTGTGGATCAATTACAATTTTCAATTTACTGATACTTTTGCTTTTGTCATATATCTTATAACTTCCTGTAATTGAAGTGCCTTTATAAGCTCCCGCGCCTTGCACTTTAACACTAACTATGCTGCCTACGCCGGGAGTCGATGATCCGCCTGCCACTTTATAGTCAATCTCCTTAGAGTAATCCGTTCCGGCAGTCAGCTTTTTACCGTTAACATCTTTGATTGTTATTTTCTTTGATTTCCATGCGTCTGGTTTCGTGCTCGCCGGCATATCCGGAACCAACATGATGCAATTGTTGATATCTCCGTTAGTCACCTTAATCTTTATGGTATTTTTATATCCTTTGTAATTACCCTTACCGTTAATCTCAAGGCTCATATCTGTTCCCGGAGTTTTATTGTTTGTTAATTTTACCGTATAATCGGTTTTATTTTTAAGAACTTTATTATCCGAATCCTTTAAGTCAAACTCCGGTACAGCTCCACCCTTTTGATAAGCTGTTTCAAGTGACTGTTTCGTTGTGTCAAGCGGATCAGTTGTTACTTTTACATTGTTCCCCCAAATAATTTCCAGAGCATTATTATCACTATTCGGTTTGATTTGGTACGTTTTTTTGAGCGTGCCTTTGTATCTGCCTTTTCCGGTAAAAGTTACCGTCACCTTTCCGGCTTTCTTTGCATTACTATACTTTATTGCATAGTCTTTTCCCTTAACAAGCGTCTCTTTGGATGCGCCACTTCCAAACGCCAGTATATTTTCTTCTTCCTGATAGATTCCGCCCTCCTCGTCGAGCGTCTTTTGTGAAAAAGTTATGCTGTCTTTCCATGCATCTCCCGAAACGGCGTCTTTAATATTCCTGTCGCCTACAAGCTTGAGATTCACTCTTTTAGAGCCGCGATAACCCTTGTTCTTCCCGGCCTCGGTAGGATAGACCATCACGTATGAACCGTCAACCGCATCCGCACATACTTCATAATCATAAAGAGTTTTGTCAAGAACCGTTTTGCCAAAAGCGAGCTTTTCTACCGTGACATCCGTTTTTGTCAAAGCTGTTCCGTTATATTCATATTGCTTCTTCCCAAGAGTCACTGCTGCGGAGCTGAAGTTAAGATTTTTATCTTTAAGCACTACAAGATTCATCTGAAAAGAACCTGTAAAGTTACCGGTTCCGTTTACGGTATAGTTGTATACCTTTCCCGCCTCATAAGAATCTCCTTTTTTATAATCCTTGGGCAGCTTAGTATAATCACAGACAAAATCTTTATTAATCGCGAGCTTTTTCTTACCAAACGTCAGTTCAGGTGTTGGTATTTTCAGGGTTTTAGCGTATGTAACTGCCTGTTCATATCCGGATGAATTATCATTACCTGTGCTATCTCCATCCGCATTGTCATTATCAGTATTACCCTCATTGGTATTGTATATATTCACATCGTTTATATTAAGAGGCTTAATCGTATAAAACAATGTCACTTTGCCGCTGTACTGTCCCTTCAGATTAATTGTAAGGCTTGGAGCTTTAGCTGAATCATAACGGGCAGCATTTATATTATTCTTATAACTAATGGTATAATCCGTCTTTTCCGTTAAAAGTGTGTTTTGGTGATAAACGCGGATATTCTGCGTAATTTTTTCGCCTGTGTAAACAAAATCATCGCTCTCTCTTTTAAATCCGTCTATACGCATATTATCGGACCTATCATAAAATTCCTCCACAACGTCTACTTTAATAACAGCTGTTACGCCATTACATTCTGCCGTAATCTGCGCACTTCCTATTCCACGGGCCCGAATCCATGCGGTTCTTGTTCCTTCAGCTGTAGTTGGACCGGTTGGCTCTACAGTGGCTACCGCATCGTTACTGCTCTTCCACGAGATTTCTGCCGAAGTTCCTTCCGGTTCAATCGTCGCAGTAACATGTTCATACCTGTCATCTCCATCAACATGCATTATTACTTTCTTTTTATCTAATATAAGTATGGGGGCTTTGTTGTCCGCATCCTGTCCTGTACCTTCGCCTTCTGAATCTCCGACATCCCCTGAGCCCTCTCCAGCTTCATCTGCTGCGACAGCCTCGGTATCTTCTGATGAATTATCCATATCACTCTCTTCTAAGGCCGGCTCATCATCATTCATTTCATCTTTAACTGTATCTCCGACGGCTGAAACATCCTCCTGCGTCAAACCTTCGTCAAGCGCCTGTTCGTCTGATGTATCATCCTGCGCTTCGTTTATATCCGTATTTTCTACCGGAAGGAAAGGCACTGTCGCTGCCGCATAGAATTCCTTGCCTGTCTCTTCCTCTGATTCCAAATAATAAGCCGCACGAATATAGTAGTTGTAAGCTGGAATATCTTCATCATCAGCATCTATAGCGTCTTCGGCATCTATGGTTTCGTTATCTATTATTTCGATATCTATAGTTTCAGCATCTATAATCTCAAGTTTTACCGTTTTATAATAATTGCCGGCTTCATCTTCATTCTCCGTCATTATAAAATATGGCGAATCGGACACGGTCTCAAAACCTATCCAGTCGTCTTCCTCACCAATAAGGTTTGTGCTGCCCTCCTGCGTTCCCTTCCCTGCGCGAAGGATACTCCAGATGAGCGTACCCTGTTCTTCTTTTTCAAGCATCCCATCCAAGCTATAGTTGACAAATAACGTCACGGAATCTGACACATCAAAAGTAATCGGCAAATCGTATACAAATTCGGAATCATCCGCATATGGAAGTTCCTCTCCTTCTTTTAGCTGTCCGATATGTAAGAC
>CAMWKB010000062.1 GCA_947174705.1 uncultured Lachnospiraceae bacterium | reverse complement strand
GTACTTATACTGGCCGGAGCAGGGAGTGGAAAGACACGTGCTCTTACGCATAGGGTTGCATATTTAATTGAAGAAGAAGGGGTTTCTCCTTTTAATATTCTTGCAATTACTTTTACCAATAAGGCCGCGGGAGAAATGAAGGAACGGGTAAATCAGTTGGTTGGTTTTGGTTCCGAACAGATATGGGTATCTACATTTCACTCCACTTGCGTCAGAATTCTCAGACGGTACATAGACAGATTAGGGTTTGATAATAATTTCACAATATATGATACGGACGACCAGAAAGGTATTATTAAGGAAGTCTGCAAGAAACTTCAGATTGATACGAAGATGCTGAAAGAACGTACCATCATGAGTGCAATTTCTTCTGCCAAGGATGAATTGATTTCACCTACGGAGTATGAAATACAGGCCCTTGGGGATTATAATGCAGGAAGGATAGCCAAAGCGTATACGGAATATCAGGCAACGCTCAGAAAAAATAATGCGCTGGATTTTGATGATCTTATTGTTAAGACAGTGGAGTTATTTAAGGCAAATCCTGACGTATTAGAATCATATCAGAATCGTTTCCGCTATATTATGGTGGATGAGTATCAGGATACCAATACATCACAGTTTGAATTAATTAGGTTATTGGCAGACAAATACAGAAATTTGTGCGTAGTGGGTGACGACGATCAGTCTATTTATAAGTTTCGCGGTGCAAACATACGTAATATTCTGGATTTTGAAAAAGTGTATCCGGAAGCCTGTGTAATTAAGTTAGAGCAAAATTACCGCTCCACCCAGAATGTGTTAGATGCTGCTAATGCCGTGATTCAGAATAACGTCGCACGTAAGAACAAGGCGCTCTGGACCGATAAGAAAAATGGTTCACTGTTGCATTTTCACCAGTTTGATACGGCTTATGACGAAGCGGAGTATATTGCGGATAATGTACGTGAGAAGAAACGGGAGGATATTGCCGATTACGGCGAATGTGCGGTGCTTTACCGTACTAATGCACAGTCCCGTATGCTTGAGGAACGGTTTATCATGAAAGGGATTCCCTATCAGGTTGTGGGGGGAGTAAACTTTTATTCAAGAAAAGAAATCAAAGATATTCTGGCCTATTTAAAGACCATTGACAACGGTAGGGATGATGTGGCCGTCAAGCGTATAATAAACGTGCCCAAAAGAGGTATAGGAGCAACCACCATACTCAGGGTTCAGGAATATGCGGATCAGCGTAACATCAGTTTCTATGATGCGCTGCGGGAAGCAGACCAGATTATGACAATCGGAAAAAGTGCGGTTAAGTTAAAACCTTTTGTGACTATGATACAGGCTTTCAGAAGCAAACTGGAATTTTTCAATCTGGAAGATTTGATAAAAGATATATTGGAAACAACAGGATATGTGAGGGAATTGGAGAATTCCGACGCGGAGGATGCCGAAGACCGAATTGAAAATATTGATGAGCTTCTAAGTAAGGCAGTTGCTTATGAAAAAGCGCACGAGGAAGCGAATTTAAGCGATTTTTTGGAAGAGGTTGCGCTGGTTGCGGATATTGACCAGGTTGAGGGCGACAATAATAAGGTTCTGCTTATGACACTGCATAGTGCGAAGGGGTTGGAATTTCCACATGTGTATCTGGCAGGAATGGAAGACGGCGTTTTTCCGAGTTATATGACAATCATGTCAGATAGTCCGGAGGATGTGGAGGAGGAGAGACGTCTCGCATATGTTGGAATCACAAGAGCCAAAGATGATCTGACACTTACCTGTGCAAGACAGCGTATGATACGCGGAGAAACACAGTACAATCCGGTTAGCCGTTTTGTCAAAGAGATTCCACCGCTGTTACTGGATCATAAGCTGCCGGAGCCGAAACATAAAAGTTATGAGTCTTATGATGATGACTTTTCAGGACGAAGTTCCTTTAAGGCGAAACCATATGAGGCAAGGCCTTATGAGACAAGGTCAGGCGGAGCAATACAAACTGAGACAACACAATTATCCGAAACCGGATACAGAAAGACTGAAAATGTATATAAAAGGCAATTTGGCAAGGATGCCGATACGATTTTTGACAAACCAAAAGTCTCTGCAAGGCCAAAGGCAGTACTAAAGCCTAAACGTACTGCATATGAAGACCAACCCTATATTACGCGGGCGGCGGCGCAGATAAAAGAGCAGTCACAAGATGCGGCTTCAAGCTCTGGCTCATCTCTTGGATACGGACAGGGAGACAGGGTAAGACACTTAAAATACGGTGAAGGCACCGTAATGAAAATCGAGTCCGGGCCAAGGGATTATCAGGTGACGGTAGTATTTGACGAGGTTGGACAGAAAATCATGTACGCCGGTTTTGCCAAGTTAAAAAAGGTTTAAGATAGAATTTAGTTACAAAAATAATAAAAACATAACTATAATTAAAAAAATTGTAGTAAAAAATACAAATAAGTGGTATATTATATATTAATAAAGATACTTCCATTGGAAATAAATTCCGTAATACGAAGGCGGATGGGGAGTTGTGCTTACTTATAATGTTAGGAAAGAGAGGATTTAGGTATGAGCAGATTTGAAATCAGGGAGATGAAAGAGGAAGTTTTAAATAAATTGGATGAGGTATTAGATAATACCGGCGTAAACGAGCTTTTAGGTAAGAAGAAAGAAGAAGAGAAGAAGAAAAATACTATTTTATGGGTATTTGCTATTATTGGTGCAATTGCGGCAGTAGCAGCTATTGCTTATGCTGTATACCGTTACATGGAGCCGGATTATCTGGATGATTTTGATGATGATTTCGACGATGACTTTGATGATGATTTCTTTGAAGATGAGGATGATGACGACGATTCGGAGAATGATCAGTAATAGGTGATTGCGAAAGTGTTATACGAAGGCACGAACTTAGATAATATAAACAAAAACGGGGCTCGAACCGCGGGAGCGAAGGTCGCCCCTTATTTTGTTTATATTACCTAAGTTCTGGTCTTTGGAAAGGAGTTTCGCAATGTCTATGTTAATAGTTAGTTGAAGATTATAGAATCGGGATGTGCGGTTTGGGCGCATCCCGTTTTTTACATTATAGAAAATTGAGATAGAATAGGAGCAATTATGAAAAAAGGTCAGATTATAGAGGGAATTGTGCGGCGCATGGATTTCCCGAATAAGGGAGTTGTGGAGACGCAGGATGGTGATATCTGTGTAGTGAAAAATGCATTGCCGGGGCAGAAGGTTAGGTGTTCTGTAAATAAAGTGAGAAAAGAGAAGGCGGAGGGAAGGCTTCTGGATGTTTTGGAGCCTTCACCGGTTGAAACAGGGAGCCCATGCCCGCATTTTGGGGAATGCGGCGGCTGTCTATATCTTTCTTTTCCTTATGAAGAACAGTTGAAAATTAAGGAAATGCAAGTAAAGAAGCTGTTAGACCAAGTACTGTGCAGGCAGGTGAGTTATGAATTTGAGGGAATTATGGCAAGTCCGATCTATTATGGTTATCGCAATAAGATGGAATTTTCTTTTGGTGATGAGATAAAGGATGGTCCGCTTTCGCTTGGTATGCATAAAAGAGGGAGTTTTTATGATGTAGTATATGTAAAGGACTGTCAGATTGTGGATGAGGACTATCGTAGGATATTAAGCTGTGTTCGTGAATATTTTCACAAACTCAGGGAAGATGGGGTGGATGTGAGCTTTTATCATAGGCTCAGGCACGTTGGTTATCTGCGCCATCTTTTGGTGCGTAAGGCAGCGAGGACAGGAGAAATATTGATTGCGCTGGTAACTACTACGCAGGTGCCGGAAGAGTTGGAGGCACAAATATTAGACGGTTTTAAAAATGCATTGTTAAAATTACCGCTAGATGGACAGATTACAGGAATCTTACACACAAAAAATGATTCACTTGCAGACGTAGTGCAAAGTGATGAGACAGAAATTCTATACGGTAAGGATTATTTCTATGAAGAACTGCTTGGACTAAAATTCAAAATATCACAATTTTCCTTCTTCCAGACCAATAGCAGGGGAGCGGAAGTTCTGTATCAGACAGCTAGAGACTATATTTCGGACTATATAAAAACGTCGCAAAATGAAAATGCACAGCCGGATAAGGTCGTATTTGACCTGTATAGCGGAACCGGAACGATAGCCCAGCTTATGGCGCCTGTAGCAAAGAAGGTTATAGGCGTGGAAATTGTGGAAGAGGCAGTAGAGGCTGCAAAGAAAAATGCGGAATTAAATGGTTTACATAATTGTGAATTTATTGCAGGGGATGTTCTGAAGGTTATAGATGAAATAGAAGAAAAGCCCGATATAATCATTCTCGACCCGCCGCGTGACGGAATACATCCCAAAGCGCTGGATAAGATAATCCGCTATGGAGTGGAGCAGATTTTGTATATATCCTGCAAGCCGACGAGTCTGGTCAGGGATTTGGAGGTGTTTTTGGAGAGAGGATATAAGGTTGAGCGTGCTGTGGCGGTGGACCAGTTTCCTTGGACGGGGAATGTGGAGACGGTTTGCCTGCTTTCAAGAAAACCTTGATGAAAGCAGGCAGAGCCTCACCAACTCTTCTTAAGCTCCATCCCCCAATCCAGTGTATAAGGTCCATTCTCAATCTCAAGCAGATCAAGGTAGCATTGGTAACGGCGTTTAGTAGGCGACATGTCTGTGAGCGCCGGATCGCTCTGCCAGAACTGGTATCCCAGAAGATATGCACTTACCATATCTTCCCATGATGAATACATTTTCTGAAGAATAATGGAATTTTCAAGCGATGCATCCAGTGCTTCTTCGTATGTCATATATCCGCAGATGTAAAAATCCGCATACAGCTGATTAACTCTGCATAAATCCCATGCTGCGATGTAATCGGCATCAAGCCCATTTTGATGCATAGTATAAGCAATAACATAACGGTAAAGATTTTCTTCTATTCCTGAATCTTCAAGTACCTTAAGGAATGTCTCCGGATTTTTCTCATCCAGAATACCCAATTCTTCCAGTTCTTCCATGCACTCACGACATTTTGCCCTGTGACCGTTCGCTTTCAGGTTCTCTATTGTTTCCATTGCAGAATCCTTGTCTTCTATACTCCAATCCCTGCTCAATACTTTTTGGTTAAATTCCATATTATATTCCGAAGGGTCCATGCCGCCTACTTTTTCCCAGTCGCAGTCATTGCTGTAGGTCAAGGGAGCATAAGTCGCATTGAACCACAGAATGGTTTCGGGTAGTCTTTTTGCCAATTTCTCCGCTGAAATACGTTCTTCGTTTGCTGAAGCCCAGCCGCCGTCTGACTTAATTGCATCCAGATTTACATTGTAACATCTTCCCAATTCATCTATGATCGAATCTGTCTCTGAATCAATTGTTATTTCAGACAACTGCAGATCCCAGAACACTCCGGCCCCATGCTCCCGGATATCCATATAGTAAATATATTTGACATCATAAGGCGTTCCATAAAGATCATTTCTTTTGGCTGTAATAATCTGATATCTGTCTTCTCCGTTTTCCAGTACTTCGCTGATTTCAACATCCGTATATTCCGAATCCTCATCCATCCAGCCTTCTGTTTCATATTCTACCGAAGATTTCAAAGATTCTATTAAAAAGCTGTTTGAACCATAATTATAGACAGATGCAACAAATGTAAGTCCGTGGTCAGAATAAGTAATATAACCGTTTTCGTTGGTGTTTCCCTTGGGCGCATAAACATCGAACATAGATTTGTCACCGAAATAATCCTCAACCTCGGTGAGTTCTATATATTTCAGCTCTAAGTCTTTTTCCTCTTTTTCTTCGGAAGAATCCGTCATCTTAGCGTCTTTTTTAGGTTTTTCGGCTTTCGTATCATCTTCAACACCAACGACACTGCTGCCGGCGCCGGCATATTGATTTGATTCGTCAGCATTTCCACATCCATTCATAGTTGACGCAGAAAGCAGAATGATTGTTAATAGTTTAATTTCATTTCTTTTTAGCATATTGATTTTATCCCCATCTTAAATTTATTGTACGGTTTTGCCAAGTATATTATAGCCAAAGAAGCGATAACCGTAAATCACTCCAGTAAGAATTACTATGGCTCAGGCTGTCTGGCCTGAGCTTATTATAACACAAATGTTAGAAGAGACAATATTATATGCCTTTTTATTCTCTTTTTTGACACTGTAACACTTATATGATAGAATCAGCTTAACCAGCAACACCGATGCTGGCATATATTGCTTGCGAGACTTGAATAGAGAATGGAGAGGATATCGTTGAATAATCTTAAAAAAAATAATCTTTTAAAATTGATATGTATCCCTTTATGTATCACTCTGTTAACCGGATGTGGTTCCGAATTTTCAGAAAATGATCTTGAATTTAAAGACTTAGCCCGAAAATCTAAACTGAATGGTTCTACGATTACCCTGATGGCGTCAGCAGATTGGGTGACAGATGCGGAGAGGCAGTTGGGGACAAATTTTGAAGCCGCGACAGGTATTCAGGTAGTATACGACTTGTATCAGGATGATGTCTATTTGGACACGCTTTTTGACAAATTGGACAGCGATAATCCGCCGGATATCTTTATGACCCAGTCAGGATTGGCCATCAAAAATACTTATCATCTTGACAAATATTCTGTTGACCTTTCAGACGAGCCTTGGATGGAGGTCTATGATACTTTTTCGGCTGCAGAAACATCGATTGACGGCCGCAACTACGGGATGTCCTATTTTGACAATACGACTGATTACTATATGATCTACAACAAGGAGCTGCTAAATAAAGCCGGAATTTCAAGTGTCCCGGACACATATGACACTTTTGTCACAATGTGTGAAAAAGTTGCAGGCACAGGTGTGATACCTATTTATGAGCCAATGGCTGACGGATGGCACCAGACAATGTTATTTGCCGAGACTGGACAGTTCCTTGACAAAATCGAGCCCGGAATCATTGAAAAATTAAACGACAATACAATCACATTTGCGGAAATTGAATCAATGAAGCTTGCGCTGGAGCAGATACAAAATCTGGCGCTTAAAGGATACATGGGTAAAAATTTTGCAGCGGATATCTATGACAATGCGGTGGGATATCTGGCAAACGGTGAATATGCGATGTGTATGTTGAGACCTGGAATGATTGATTCCATCATATCCAGCGAAATGAACAAAGGTTTCGATAAAGAAGATTTTGGTATCATGCTGCTGCCTATATGTGACAGTCAGATACTCAATGTTCATCCTACCGGACCGTCAAAATACATAAGCAACGCATCTTCAAATATCGATGCCGCTAAATTGTATTTGCAATATATCGCAACAAAGGATAACATACAATATGTGATTGACAATGCCAACAGCGTGAATAATCTTCCTTTTGATTTGGGACAAGTCACCAGTCATGATGAAGTGACAAAGGAATTCCTTGACCGATTTGGAGATGAGGAGTCCGGTATGGTTCTTCAGGATGAAGTTACTTATTTCAATGAACAATGGAGTGAAATCTCCGAGGATATTCTCAAAATGTGTGAGGGAACAATATCTCCTGAGGAGGTTCTGAACCAGATTGATGAAAGACGTACTTCGCTTGCACAAGCGGCAAACGACCCTGCATGGTAAAATCGTCGCTTGGCAGCGACGATTCAGAGAATTCAGAGAATGCCCGAAATACGGGCATTCTCTGGTGTGTTACAAATATTTCGCTTCAAAGTTTGCTACGGACATAGGCTTTGAAAAATAGTATCCCTGATAGATATCACAGCCAACTCCCTTAAGGAATTCCAACTGATCCTCTGTCTCTACGCCTTCCGCGATGGTTTTCATGTTAAGTTCTCCCGACAAATCAACAATACTTTTAAGGATGGCATGGCTTCGAGCTTCATTTTCCGTATCCCCTAAAAACTTCATGTCAATCTTAAGCACATCCACACAGATATCTTTCAGCATGTTAAAGGAGGAATACGCACTTCCGAAATCATCCATCTCAACCTCGAATCCTGCCGCCTGCAGTTTCTCCACAAGGTGTACATGCTGTTTCAAATCATTTATGATCGCTGATTCCGTGATTTCCAGCTTTAAGTTCCTGGCATCAATCCCGTACTCTTTCACAAGCGATACATGATGCTCATAAATATCAAGGGCATAAAGATCTCTTGCTGAAATATTGACAGATATATGAAGGTCTTCCCTGCCCATTTCTTTCCATTCCTTCAGCTTCTCACAAGCCTGCCTCCAAATACAGATATCCAGTTCTGTGATTCTGCCGTTCATTTCAAAGAAGGGAATGAAATGCGCCGGGGGAATCAAGCCGTCCTCCCTGTGTATCCATCTTGCCAAAGCTTCAGCACCGATTACCTTACCCTCTTTGTCTACTTGCGGCTGCAGGTAAATTTGTATTTCTCCATGTTCAATTGCCTTACTTAGCTCGGCGTTATAGCGCTCCCTCAGCCTCGACTCCTTCTGGATGCTCTCGTCAAACCACATAATCCGTGTTCCATAATCGCCTTTTATCGTGTCACAGGCCATGGAAGCCTTGTTGCAGATAGATAACATATCCTGCGACGGCTCTGTTATCTCGTACACACCGGCCTTTACGATTAAATTAAAATTATTGGTGCTATATAATTTTGCCACCGCGTCTATAGCATCCAATAGCTGTTGCGGATCAAAGAATTCCTTCGGCATCATTATGTAAAAATCCGATTCCCCGATTCTGCCATATACGCAGTTCGGAATATGAACCAGACCGGTCCTTAAAGAATCTGCCGTCCGAATCAGATAGTCATCATATTTTTCCTGACCAAACAGTTCCTTGAAAACCCTGAATTTCTCAACACTTGAGCAGGTCATGACAAAGTCGGTGTCCGGGTGTTCCTCAAGCAGTTTCTTTGCCATTTCATGAAAATGCGCTTCATTATATATTCCGGTGAGTTCATCGAAATTGGCGCGGCGAACCATTTCCCCGTAATTATTTATGGATTCGGTGACATTTCTGATCCAATAAACGGTTCCAATCAACTTACCGTCCTCATTAAGCGCCATATGCTGAATCTCGTAATAGTATGTACCGTCATCGCGGGCAACCGACATCACCCGCCCATTCCATGCATTTCCTACATTGGCCTCGGAGATTACTTTGTTCCAATAAGTCTCCTCATTACCTATTCCCTGCATTCCCTTAAGCCCGACAGCGTCGCTGTATCCTGCGGTTACAAATTGAAGCTGATGCTCAGCATCATATAACACAATACCATCATTCAATTTATCAGCCACGAACTTCATCGCTCTTTGATTCAGCTTTTTGGGCGCATAATACACTGCCATATATACAATCACAATTTCGCAAAGCGCGAAACACATTGCCAGTACAACAAGAGGCTGATGCCTAATCTGTGAAGCCACACAGGCAGCTGTCATCACTGCAAGAATAATCGCGATACCCGAATACTTAAGCCTGAATATTCTGGCGCTCTGAGTCGCCGCGGTAATAAGCACGACCACTGCCCCTGCCAATACAATACCGATAACTACAGCATATGCATAGAGTATGGAAAAGCCTCTGGAAATCCAGTATGTGTGATCATACCACTTGGCATGGGTGATTGTAAAAAATCTCTCCGAAAACATACCCCAGATTAAAGCGGCTGATTCTATCACTGTAATCCAAAACAAAGGCGATTTATAAATTTTAAATAATTTATACCCTGAGTAGATGACAGAAAACCTGAAAATCATCATTGCATACCATGCAAAGGCAATGTAGTAAAACGTAAATGCATAATATGCAATCTGCCTGTCCTTTGTCAGAAGTATGACCATCTCCGGGACAATAATCCCTGCCACTCCGAAAACCATATTTCTAAGATGCCCTATGACGTCCGTCATATTCATATCACTGAGCTTAAAAATCATTATACTGTTAATTGCCAGCAAAAGGAGCAGAAAACCTGCCATGGTGGTCTGCATTTACTCACTTCCTTCCAAATCTAATCATAATTCTGCAAGCATATAATGTCGGTTCATTGCCTGCAGGTGAAAAATATGTATGTAAAAGGTATTATACCATACATTTTCAAATATTAATATCTTTTTTATTTTTTACTGTCTATTTCTGTCTGTCTTCTGCTCATGCGATGAATAAGAAACCTTGAAACTATAATGTAACTATGCTATTCTTTAGTGAGACTTTCTTAAGGAAGAAGGAATGGAGATTAATATGAACTGTAAAGGTGCAATTTTTGATATGGACGGGCTGCTGTTTGATACAGAGCGGGTTTTTCAGCAGACATGGCAGGAGATTGCCAAAGAGCATGATATTGTGTTGGATGATACGTTTATAAAGACGGTGATGGGGACAAGCGGCGAGAGATTATGTCAGGTGATAGAAGATTATTATCATGTTGATAATGCGTCCGGGCTTGTGGAAGACTGCATGAAAAGGGTAAGGGATAAGCTGGCTGTCCATGTTCCGATGAAAGACGGCGTTTTCGAAGTATTGGATTTTTTCAAACAAAAAAACGTAAAGATGGCGGTCGCAAGCAGCAGCCGTATTGAACAGATAGAAGCAAACCTTAAAATATCGGAGATAAGGGACTATTTTGCGGCGGTTGTCAGCGGAACGGAAGTAAGTAACGGAAAGCCTGAACCGGATATTTTTTTGTATGCTGCCGAAAAAATCGGCTGCAGTCCTAAAGAATGTTACGTTTTTGAAGACAGTGAAAACGGAATAAAGGCGGGGCATGCCGCAGGCTGTGTAACCGTTATGGTTCCGGACTTAATAGAGGCTTCGGAGGAAATAATACCTTATTGTTCAATGGTATGTTCAAGTCTCCTTGATTTTTTTAATGAATTGTGTTAGATTATTTTGATAGAGAGTTAAGATAAAGAATCAATTGTGATAACTCAAACTTTGTGCATGGTGTTTTGGAGTACGAAGCGTGAGTTATAATATTGAAAGGGAAGGACACATAAAATGGCAAAAAAGGCAAATGAAGTTAATGAAAATTCAAACATGAGTAAGAGCAAGGCAAAACGCGAGGCTCAAAGAAAAGAGGCTGCAAAGATAAAGCAGCAGCAGATGATTTCTAAAGCAGTAAGCAGTGTCATATTGGCAGTGATTGCGCTGCTTATCTTATTCGCAGTGGGCAAGCAGATTTATATACTGGCTATTCGTACTACGCCAAGTTCAGATTATAGTGCAGGACTTAGCGCAGATGGTAAAATTGAGAATACCAATGTGTTGTCAGCGCTTTCATTGGTAGATTACGAGAACATATCCATACCTGAAGATGAGGTGAACGCTACAGATGAAGAGGTAAATGCTGAAATTGATTCAGCTCTTGAATCATATAAGGAGCTGAGCACAGATGAAACTCTTGAAATTGCAGACGGCGACGAAGTAAATATTGATTATGTGGGAACTATTGACGGAGTTGAGTTTGAAGGCGGAAACAGTGAAGGCGCAGGTTATGACCTGACAATCGGCTCAGGCTCGTTTATCGATGACTTTGAGGAGCAGCTCATAGGACACAAGCCGGGCGAGGATGTAACTGTTGAGGTTACTTTCCCTGATGATTACGGTGATGATGCAGTCAATGGCAAGGATGCGGTTTTTGCAGTTACCATTAATGGCATTAAGAAGGCACCTGAGCTCACAGACGAGTTTGTAGAAGAAAATCTTGCTGACAGCGAAGGCGTTTCGACAGCATCGGAATATCGTGAGAAGATAGAAAATGATTTTTATGAGGAGCATCTGGAAGAATATCTTAAGAATTATATTGTAGATAACTCCACAGTAAACTCTTATCCTAAGAAGTACTTAAAACATATGAAGGCTCTTATTAAGAATGGCGATAATATGGGTTCAGACATTGAAGATGAGATTGAGTATGAAAAAGAGCTGACGGAGCGTGCACAGGAGACCGTAAAAGAAGCTATGGTATATCAGGCAATCGCAGAGAGCGCAGGGCTTACTTTTGATATGGCGGCATACACTGAAGAAAACGGCGAAGATTATGTAGCAAGTATGAAGGAGTCATACGGCGAAGGTTATATAGCCCAGTCTGAAGTAAGACAGATGGTTATTGATTATTTGATGGATTTGTATAGATAATATAAGAAATAAGTGAAAATAAGATATAAACTAAAGAAATATAAGTAAATTAAATGCAGGGGTGTCATAATTTGAATGGCACCCCATTTTAAACTATATATAGATAAAGTTAGGACTATTGATAAAATTTTCACAATTGTCCATACTTTGAAAAGGAGAAAAATATGGCTTTTATAGAGAAAAATTGGAAGGGCTTACTGTTATGCCTTATTATTGCAGTCCCTTCATGGCTTTTGGGTAAGCAGTTCCCGATTATAGGGGGTGCGGTTATTGCCATTATAGCCGGAATGGTTGTTACTTTATTTTTTAAAGATAAGACGGCTTTTGAGGCTGGAATTAAGTTTACGTCTAAGAAGGTGCTGCAGTGGGCAGTAATCCTGCTTGGTTTTGGTATGAACCTGACGGTAATACTTCAGACCGGAAAACAGTCGCTTCCTATTATTATAAGTACTATAGCAGCTTCGCTGATTATTGCGTATGTACTGCACAAAGTTATGCATATTCCGGAAAAGATATCTACTTTGGTTGGCGTGGGTTCTTCAATCTGCGGAGGTTCTGCGATAGCAGCAACGGCGCCTGTAATTGATGCGGATGATGAGGAAGTGGCGCAGGCTATTTCGGTTATCTTTTTCTTTAATGTACTGGCTGCATTGATTTTTCCCACATTTGGAAAAATAATCGGATTTGATATAAGCAGCGGAGAAGCATTTGGAATATTCGCGGGAACTGCGGTGAATGATACTTCTTCCGTTACTGCAGCAGCTTCCACCTGGGACAGTATGTGGGGGCTTGGTTCTGCTACGCTGGATACGGCGGTTACCGTAAAACTCACAAGAACTCTGGCAATTATACCTATAACTCTGGTATTGGCCCTGATGCGTACAAGGAAGGAGAAACAGAGTGGAGAAGAAGGTAAAAAGGTCAGTTTAAAGCAGATTTTTCCTTTTTTCATTTTATATTTTGTAGCGGCATCAATAATTACAACGGTGGCAGTATCTATGGGGGTAGATTCAGGTGTCTTTTCCCCGGTTAAGGAGCTGAGTAAGTTTTTTATCGTACTTGCAATGGCGGCGATTGGTTTAAATACCGATATCGTTAAGCTGATAAAGACAGGCGGAAAACCTATAGTTATGGGATTTTGCTGCTGGGTAGGTATTACGGGCGTAAGCCTTTTTATGCAGCATTTGCTGGGGATTTGGTAGTAAGTACATAGGTAATGGTCTTGTGGAAATTGGATTAAATATTGAAAGGGGTTATATTATGAAATACAGGGAACTTAAACGCTGTAACAATATAAAAGTAAGTGAAATTGCGCTTGGCTGCGAGGGTTTTATGGAAAAATCCGGGGATGAGTACAGGGCAATGATTGACAGGGCGCTGGAGCTTGGCATCAATTTTATTGATATGTATACTTCCAATCCGGATTTTCGGGATAATATGGGCGCGGCTATAGTCGGACGCAGGGATAAAATTGTTTTGCAGGGGCATATAGGCTCGACATGGGAGAATGGTCAATATCTAAGAAGCAGGGATGTTGAAAAGGTGAAAAATGCTTTTGAAGACCAGCTAAAGCGTCTTGGTACCGACTATCTTGATATCGGCATGATTCATTATGTGGACGGAACCGATGATTTTGAAACGGTATTTCGTGGAGATTTTATTACATATTGTAAGGAGCTTAAGGAGAGTGGTAAGATTCGTTGTCTCGGGATGAGTTCCCATAATCCGGTGATAGCGAAAAAGGCTGTGGAGACCGGCTTGATTGATGTCCTTATGTTTTCTGTAAATGCGGCTTACGATATGCAGCCGCCTTCAGAGAACTGTGAGGATTTGTGGAATCCGGAGAATTATAAAAACGGAAGAGACGGCATTGACCCTGAGCGGAAAGCTCTTTATGAACTGTGCGAAAGAGAAGGCGTTGCCATTGATGTTATGAAGGCTTTTGGCGGCGGAGACATGTTAAATGAGAAGTATTCGCCTTTTGGAGTGGCTTTTAATGAATATCAGTGCATCAATTACTGCCTTACAAGACCAGCGGTAGCAGCGGTGATGGCGGGTTGCCATTCTATCGAGGAAATGGAAAAACTGGTGCGTTATTATGATGTTTCAAAAGAGGAGAAGGATTATTCGACGGTTCTTTCCAAAATAGAGAAGTTCAGTTTAAAAGGTAACTGCATGTACTGCGGACACTGTGCGCCATGCACTGTCGGCATAAACGTAGCTGACATTAATAAGTATTTGAATCTTGCATTGGCGCAGGGAGAGGTTCCGGAGACAGTTGCGGACCACTATAAGCTTTTAGAGCACCACGCTTCAGAGTGTGTTGCTTGCCGAAGCTGTGAGCGCAACTGTCCTTTTGGAGTGGAAATTATACAAAGAATGAAGAAAGCGATAGAGGTATTCGGGTATTAATCTACCAAAGTTTAAAAATCTTAACAACGCCTTTTGCGAGTTTATAGAACGGTGTTTCAAGCTCGCCGGAGGCGTTTTTTGCAATTTCCTTTTTTACAAGTTCTACAAGCTGTTTAAACATATCCGAACTGCCATGATGGGAAAAACCGATATTGCATTTTAATAACCATGCCTTTCTCTCAAAGGGCGAAAAATTTATTTTTCACATGTAAAGTTTTTATTACTGTGGGGCACGGTTGTATTGAAAAAAAACTTGATAATTTGAAGGGACGGAGGTATTATGTAATAGTACTTTCACATGCGATTCAGGCTGTTGCAGGTATTGTGATAAAGTAAGAGAATCTGAATGTAACATGTGAAACTTTTTAGTGAAAGGAATACGAAAATGCAGGATAATAAGTGGAAATCCATATGGGATAAGAAACGATTGGATGATATTGATTTAAGTAAGAGTGAGTTCGAGATCTTTTGTGATTTAAAAAAGGCTGATGGTTTTGACGTCAACGTTCATGATGAAGAAAAATACTTTCGGGCTTTTTATAATGATTGGTTGGAAATGTGCAAACGGGTGAATGAGATTGCTCAAAACGATATTAAAAGTGTTTATGAAGTTGGATGTGGCAGTGGCGTAAATTTATATCTTTTTAAAAATAGAATTAAGGAAGCTGTTCTGGGCGGGATAGATTATTCGCAGGGAATGATTGATATTGCGAAAAACGTAATATCCAGCACAGATCTCGTGTGTGGCAGTGCAGAGAATATAGATGTTCAAAAGAAGTACGATCTTGTTATGGCGGATAGTGTCTTTCAGTATTTCAGCGGAGAAGAATATGCTGAGGATGTGCTGCACAAAATGATTATGAAGTCAAACAAGATTGTCTATATATCAGAGATACATGATGTTAATCTAAGGGAAGAATGGCTTGCGTACAGAAGGCAGTCTATGGAGAATTATGATCAGGTCTACGAAGGATTAGATAAAGTTTTTTATAGTAAGGATTGGATTGTAGATATAGCAAAGAAGCATAACAGACAGGTAATCTTTACTAAAAGCGATAATCCGGAGTATTGGAACAGCAGATATATATTTAATTGTTTTATCTTTTAACAGATGACAGTTTAGCGAGGAAGAAAACGTTATGCAGGCAGTAATTTTAGCAGCAGGAATGGGTAAAAGACTGAAAAATTTAACGCGGGATAACACGAAATGTATGCTTGAGGTGAACGGTATCACTTTAATAGAAAGAGCACTGCGTATTCTTGACCGAAAAGGTTTGAGCAGAATTGTGCTGGTTGTCGGGTATGAAGGCCAAAAATTGATCGAATATATTAATTTGTTGAATATTCAGACATCGATTCATTTTATAAACAATTCAGTATACAAT
>CAMWKB010000061.1 GCA_947174705.1 uncultured Lachnospiraceae bacterium | reverse complement strand
AAAATACATGGAAATTAACGACCCTGAGTGTCCTTTGCTTGTGCAGGTAAAGGACCTTTCTAAGGATGAATATTATCATGCAGTGCATACCGCATATCTCGGAGATAAAATTGCCAAGAAACTGGGTCTTAATGAAAGGGCAATCAAGGCGTGTGGATATTATCACAGAATCGGTATATTAAAAGGTGAAAATACATGGGAAAATATAGACAAAATCTGTAAAGAATACCGGATACCGCCGGATGCGCGTATGGCGCTTAAGGAATATGTAGACCCTGAGCAGGATTCACTTTCTAAGGAAGCGACAGTAGTTTTGTTTACCGATTGTATAGTTACCTCAATTACCGGCCTTTTTAAGAAAGACCCTAAGGCGGAGTTAAATTATGAGAAGATTATAGATACGATATTCAATAACAAAATGTCGTCAGGCGAGTTACTAAAAAGCGATATATCAATTGCGCAGCTTCGTAAGATGAGAAAGATATTCAGTGAGGAGAAATTATACTATGACTTTCTACGTTGAGAATGAAACAGATAAGGAGTTTTCATTTTCGGTGCAGGAGATTTCTGAAAAGGTGGCAGACGGGGTACTGAAGATGGAAAACTGCCCTTATGAGACATGCATCAACCTTCTTTTGACAGATAATGAGGGGATTCGTACTTATAACAGGGAGTATCGGGATATAGACAGGGAAACTGATGTTCTCTCTTTCCCAAATGTAGAGTATGAGAGTGCAGGAGATTTTTCTGCGGCCGGGAAGGCTAAGGCGGAATGCTTTGACTTAGACAGTGGGGAATTAATTCTTGGAGATATAATTATCAGCGTGGATAAGATAGAAGAACAGGCGAAAGAGTACGGACATAGCAGTTTACGTGAATTTGCGTTTCTGGTGGCGCACAGCATGCTTCATTTGTGCGGATATGACCATATGAACGAAGATGAAGCGGCTGTTATGGAAGAGAAACAGGAAACGGTTCTTAACGGACTTGGGATAGTCCGTAATTAGATAAGAAAGGTATTATTTATGAAAATACGTAAGAATTCTCAGAGGGAATTTAAAGGTAATATGACGGCATATGCGGTAATTATTGCTTATATAATATGTCTTGTACTCAGGATTCCTCTATGCAGGTTTATAGGGGATGAGGGCGTTGGACTGTATGCTATGGCATTCGAGATATTTATTTTAATTACGCTTTTGTTTTCACATGGCGTTTCAAGGACAATAACAGGCATGATACGTTATCGTGTAAAGAGAGCACAGTATAAGAGTGCAAGAAAGGTTTTTAACGTTGCTTTAAGGCTTTCCTTTGTTGCAAGCGCAGTATTCGCAGTTGTAGCGGCGGCAGCATCAGGACTTATCGCAGATACATTAGTCTTAGAGCCTATGAGTAAAAAGGCGGTGCTTGCAGTCTCACCGGTGATTATACTGGCCGCTCTTGTAAATGTATTCAGGGGATATTTTAACGGAAACGGTTATGGAGTACTGGGTGCACATTCACAATATATCGAAAAAATAGCAATGGTTATTTTTTCTGTTATAGGCGGCAGGCTTATGTATGACTACGGACTTAAGGTATCGGCCCTGCTTAAAAACGATATGGCGGCGTATGCCTATGGGGCTTTGGGAGCTGTAATGGGCATGATTTTAGCTGAGCTTATTACGCTTATCTACCTTCTTGTCATTTTTATAATTTATTCCGGAACGTGGAAAAAGCAGCTTGCACAGGATAGTGCGAGAAGAGTTGAAGGCGACGGGGAAATATCGGGTCTGATTCTCGGAAGCGCGTTTCCAACAGCTGTTATTGCCGTTATCTGCAATTCTTTTATGCTGATTGACCAGAGATTTTTCAACTATTGTATGAACCGGATGGAGCTTGGAGCGCAGAGAGCCGGAGTCTGGGGAGCGTATTATGGTAAATTTGCAGTTCTTACAGGAATCAGCGCCGCGCTTGTATGTCTGGCGTTATGCGGCTTTATCGGTAAAATCGGAAGCGCATATGACAAAGAAGAATACCGCATGATGAAAGACCGCATGGGCAGCGCGGTTAAGACATTGTGCGTTATAGCAATTCCAATCGCGGTATTTATGGCGGTTATGGCGCAGGCTCTTGTTAACGGGTTGTATAAAGGTGAAAACGAACTGGCAATAAGCATGGTCAGGCGCGGAAGCGTTATAATCTTCCTATATGGGGCCGCTTATTTATTCGGACAGCTTATGTTGAAAGTACATATGGCAAAGGAGTTTTTGATATCACTCGTTATTTCATATGTATTACATATAGGCGCGCTTTTTCTAATGGAAAGGGTTCTGTTATTGGGAGCTGCGGGAGTCTTATATTCGACGCTTGTTTTTATAGGCCTGCTTGCAGTGTTGTGCTTTGTATTTACAGTAAAAAGGTTAAAATACCGGCAGGAACTTATTTATTCGGTTCTGCTTCCGGTACTGGCGGCATGTATAGTAGGGTTGATAGTAATGCTGATTAATAAACTGCTTTTGCCGGCGGTCGGTAATCTGCCAACTGTTTTAATAACGCTAGTTATTGGATTTGTTTTATATATATTGTTGTTAATGGCGCTTCGTGTATTAAATGAAGGGGAATTGTCGGTACTGCCTTTTGGAAACTTTTGGATTAAAATCGGAAGGGCAGTAGGACTTATGTAATAAAAACTGAATAAAATAAAAAATTTGACTGATACTTATTATATAGTATTTTTGGAAAGGACATGGGCTTGCCGGAAATGAAGGTTTTTAAACGTATCAGTCTTTTTATGCTTACAGCAGGTATGATGTTTGGCGCAGGAAGCTATGCTACTCTGAAGGCCGAGCAGTTTTTTTATCCTAATAAATATGAGAATGGCAATGATAAAATCATAACGGATTCTTTGGAAAAGATATTTGATGGTGAAAGTGTGTCAGATGCTCCCGATAATGAGAAGCTTACAGATGAATCTGATAAGCTGAAACCGGCTGGTGAGGTAAAAGGGAGTGTTGATGAGGAGCGTGTGATAGAAGCCGCAGTAGAAGAAATTCCGGTAATTACTGCTGATACTGTTTATCTGGTTGGCGAAATAAACTTATCCGACGGAAGCATTGATGAAAGGGAAGAGGAGGTTCCGACCAAATATATCGGTCTTGACAGGATAAGCCTTCTTGACGAGCTTGAGGAATATAATAAAAATCCGCCGCTTGCCGAACTTAAGCAGGGCTTTACTAATATTGAGCTTACGGCTTTTTCTAAGGAAAGGGTGGTTATATGCAAGTATTACCAGCCGGAGCCTGAAGAAGAGGGGTTTTATTTAATGGTGGCAGACCATTATGTTATTGTATATAAGGAAGACAAGCAGAGCATTTATATGAATACGGACATTTTGTTGGAGAGCCTGAATTCAAAACTTCAGGATGAGATAATAAAAGGCAAGTATATTGAGAACGAACAGGAGTTATATAATTTTCTTGAGTCTTATTCCAGTTAGTGATATTATATGTGAGAATACAAAGTATGGGAGTTAAGATGAGTAGGAAAGTTGCGGTGGTAGGCGGCGGCGCGGCCGGTATGATGGCAGCAATTCAGGCGGCACATCTCGGAGCACAGGTAGCGCTTTATGAGAAAAATAACAGAGTTGGGAAAAAGATTCTTGCTACCGGAAACGGAAAGTGTAATTTTTCCAACATGAATATGGATAAAAGCGCTTATTATGGCAGCATGGCGGCTTTTTACGACGAAATGTTTTCTAAGTTTGGCGTCAGGGATGTGATTGACTTTTTTAGTCAATGCGGTATGCTTATAAAGGACAAAAACGGTTACCTGTATCCCCGTTCCGAACAGGCGGCTACCGTACTGGATGTGTTGCGGTTTGAGTTGGATAAATGTAAAGTGACGGTTTATACGGATATGAGTGTAGAGAGTATCCGGATAGAGCAAAGCGACAGCAGGAATAGCGAAAAGAACCGCGAAAATAGTGATGAAAATAAAAGACTTGGAGTAATCACTGTTAGTGAGGACTCAGGCAGCAATGAAGTTAAGTTCTATGATGCGGTAATTCTTGCCTGCGGTGGTATGGCAGCTCCTAAGACCGGCTCCGACGGAAGTGGATTTAAAATAGCTAAGGCTTTAGGGCATCATGTTATGGACGTAGTGCCTGCATTAGTCCAGCTTCGCTGCAGTGAAACTTTTTTTAAAAGCGTAGCAGGGGTCAGAACGGACGCAGGACTTACGCTGTATATCGACGGACAAAAAGAGGCTTACGAGCGGGGCGAGCTACAACTTACCGATTACGGTATCTCAGGCATACCGGTTTTTCAATTCAGCAGAAAGGCAGCTTACGGCCTTTTACATAAAAGAAAAGTTGAAGCAGATATCAATTTCCTGCCGGATTATACTGACGGCGAGTATGAAGAGTTATGGAAGACAAGGTGGGAAAGCCAGCCATCCGGCTCATTGGAGCAGTTTTTAACAGGGATTGCCAATAAAAAAATCAATCAGCTAATTATAAAATTGTCGGGATGCGGGACGTTTGATAAGGTGAGTGATATTCCTGCAAAGAAGCGTAAGAAGATTGAGGATTTGTACCGAAGCCTTAGGGTTACGGTGTGCAAAACCAATGATTTTGAACACGCGCAGGTCAGTGCCGGGGGGATTTTGGCTGAGGAGCTTACATTGGATTTAGAATCTAAGGTAGTACCGAATCTTTACTTCGCAGGGGAAATCATAGATATGGATGGAATCTGCGGCGGATATAATTTACAGTGGGCATGGACCAGCGGTGCGCTTGCAGGACGTGCAGCCGCAACAAAACATTAAAATAGTGAAAAATATATTTTACACGTAATAAAGAGGAATTAATATAGAATATGATAAGAATAAATCAGATAAAGCTGCCTATATCCAATGCGGATAAAGAACTTATTAAGAAAGCAGCGGGTTTATTAGGCGTTGGGCAAGACAAAATCTTATCCTGTAAAATTGTCAAAAAATCCATCGATGCCAGAAAGAAACCGGAAATATATTTTATATATACAGTAGATATAGAAACTGAAAACGAGAACGACATACTTAATCGTTTAAGTTCAGGACGCTCACACCGTAACAAAAGCGTTCAAATCACTAAAGTTAGGGAGCCGGGATATATTTTTCCAAATTCGGGAGAAATTAAGCTGGATAAACGACCTGTAATAATCGGCACCGGACCGGCGGGGCTTTTCTGCGGATACTATTTAGCACTTTACGGCTATCGTCCAATCCTGCTTGAGCGTGGAAAAGCGGTGGATGAGAGGCGTAAGGATGTTGAAGAATTCTGGAAGAGCGGCGTACTTAACACAGATTCAAACGTCCAGTTTGGAGAGGGCGGAGCGGGAACCTTTTCAGATGGGAAGCTCAATACCCTTATTAAGGATAAAAGCGGAAGAAATAAAGAAGTGCTGGAGGTTTTTGTACGCTCAGGGGCGCCGGAAGAAATTTTATACGAAGCCAAACCGCATATCGGTACCGACATACTGATGAATGTGGTTAAAAATATGCGAAACGAGATAATCGCCCATGGCGGAGAGGTGCGTTTTGAGAGTAAAGTAACAGATGTTATAATAGATGGTGATAAGATAACAGGTGTTATGATTAACAACGGCGAGCAGCTTCAGACCGATATAGTAGTGCTTGCCATAGGCCATAGCGCAAGAGATACCTTTTATATGCTTAATAAGCATGGCGTGCCAATGGAAGCTAAGTCGTTTGCGGTCGGGCTTAGAGTAGAGCATCCGCGGAAACTAATTAATAAGATTCAGTACGGTATGGAAGAAAATAAGCATCTTCCGACAGCAAACTATAAATTGACCGCTAAAGCCCAAAATGGCAGGGGCGTCTATTCTTTTTGCATGTGCCCGGGCGGCTACGTGGTAAATGCGTCTTCTGAAAAGGGGCGGCTTGCAATAAACGGCATGAGTTACAGTAAGAGAAATGGTGATAATTCCAACAGCGCCATAATAATTACCGTAACGCCGGAAGATTTTGAGGGTACGCATCCGCTCTCCGGCGTGGAATTTCAGCGTCTTTTAGAAGAAAAGGCATTTGAGGTCGGAATAGGGCAGGTTCCTGTGGAAACTTACGGTGATTTTAAACAGGCTGTTACAGGGCAGGAGCAGCCCTTATCGGTGATTGCCGGTGAGTATCCGGATTTTAAACCACAAATCAAGGGGGCGTATAGTTTTGCGCCTGTTCACAAAATTTTTCCGGAGGCTCTTAATCAGTCGTTTGTAGACGGTATGGAGCAGTTTGGCAGGATGATACCGGATTTTGCGGATAGCGGCGTTTATGTATCCGGTGTTGAGAGCAGGACTTCTTCGCCGGTACGCATACATAGGGATGAGCTTGGACAGTCGCAGATTAACGGGCTTTACCCATGCGGAGAAGGTGCGGGATATGCAGGCGGAATTACATCGGCAGCTATGGACGGCATGGCCATTGCCGAAAAAATTGCCAGTGTTTATAAGTGTTTTTAGAATATACGGAGGATATATCAACAATGTCGGAAATTAGAGAGAAACTTAAGGATAAGAAGAGAATTGTTATAAAAATCGGTTCATCATCACTGCAGCATGCGGAGACCGGTAATTTAGACTATGCAAAACTTGATATGCTTGTCAGGGAGCTTTGCGATTTAAGAAATCAGGGCAAGGATGTGGTGCTTGTGACGTCAGGCGCAATCGCTGTCGGAAAAAGAGCGGTTAATTTTAACGACGTAAAAGAAGAAAACCCTATAGCCGTTAAACAGGCATATGCGGCAATAGGACAGGCAAGGCTTATGATGACTTATCAGAAGATATTTGCGGAATACAATCAGGTTGCGGCTCAGATTTTGATGACCAAATATACGATAGTGGATAACCTTAATCGTTTTAATGCAAGGAATACATTTGCAGAGTTATTTAAGCTCGGCGTTATCCCTATAGTAAATGAAAATGATACCGTAGCAACCCATGAAATTGAGATTGGGGATAACGATACACTCTCAGCAATCGTAGCTTCGTTGGTCGGTGCCGATTTACTCATCCTTTTATCCGATATCGACGGACTCTATACGGACGACCCACACAGTAATCCGGACGCTAAATATATAGAAGTGGTAGAAGAACTGACGGAAGAACTTCTTGAAATGGGAAAAGAATCCACCGGAAGCGATTCGGGAACCGGCGGTATGAATACCAAACTTCAGGCTGCTAAGATTGCAAGCAGCGTCGGCATCGATATGGTTATTGCCAACAGCAGGGAAATTAAGAATATACGGAGAATTCTAGACGGGAAAAATATCGGAACGCTGTTTGTGGCAAACCGCGACGAGCAGTTTGATTTGCCGTTGTATGTGCAGCAGATGCATATTAAGGGATAGTGTGATTGCCAAGCAAATATATGAGAAAGGCGGACAACTTATATGAGCGATGACAATATTCAATACACAATGGATGAAATGGTAAAGCGGATTAATGAACTGTATCATAAGTCGCAGTCGGAAGGTCTGAATGATGCCGAGAAGGAAGAACAGAACAATCTAAGACATGCCTATGCTGCGAATATCAGAAATAATCTTCGTGGACAGCTTGATAATATTTCTATTGTGGAAAAGGACGGCTCGATTACTAATTTAGGAGAAAAACATGGGCGTTAGTTTAAATGATGGGAAATCTTTGGCTGACATAAAAAAACAGATTAGAAAAAATGTGTTATCTGTCCGTAATATGATTTCACCAGAGCTGCGGCAAGAGAAGAGTAGAAAAATATTACAGACCATATATGAAATGGAAGTATATAAAATAACTGATGTTATATTAAACTATGTAGACTACCAAAGCGAAGTTATAACAACGCCTATGATTGAGAGGGCGCTTTCAGATGGGAAAAAAGTCTTTTGCCCGAAAGTATCCGGAGATGATATGGATTTTTACCGTATAATGGGTGTGGGAGAGCTTAAGGACGGATATAAGGGAATAAAAGAACCGATGGGCGGTCACAGTTTTACAGAATTTATATGCGAGAGAGAGGGCTTGCCGGATGATTCGGATGCCGGAAATAAGGTAAATAACAAAACGCTTGTTATCATGCCCGGAACCGCTTTTGATAAAGGCTGTCACAGGATGGGATATGGAAAGGGGTTTTATGATAAATATCTGACACGACTGTCGGAAAGTGGTGTTGATGTTTATAAAATTGGCATAGGATATGAATGTCAGTTAATTGAAAAGGTGCCATGCGAGGCGCATGATATTGTTCTTGATATGCTGGTAACAGAAGAAAATATATATAGGAGGAAGAGATAGTTATGTATAATTTAGAAGAAATCGGAAAGAGGGCAGTGGATGCCAAATATGTTTTGCAGATGATTCCCACTGTAAAAAAGGACGAAGCGCTTAAGGCAGTGGCGGATGCCCTTTTGGAAAGAAGTAAAGAAATTCTTGAAGCCAATGAAAAAGACTTGGTTATAGCTGAGAATAACGGTATGCATGAGGGAATGCTTGACCGGTTAAAACTTACTCCTGAACGTATTGAGGCAATGTCAGAGGGGCTTGTGCAGATTGCAGGTTTAACTGACCCTTTAGGTGAGGTGCTGGATAGATTTAACAGACCAAACGGCCTTCAGATTACCAAAATTCGTGTGCCGCTTGGGGTTGTCGGGATTATTTACGAATCCAGACCGAATGTAACTGCGGATGCTTTTGGACTATGTTTTAAGACAGGTAATGCAGTTATATTAAAAGGCGGTAAGGACGCAATTTATTCAAATATTGCAATAACAGATGTTATTAGAGAGGCGCTTGCTAAAGAAGGAGTAACTGAGGACGCCATACAGCTTATTACCGATAACGATAGAAGCGTAACCAATGAGTTTATGAAGATGAATAAATACATAGACGTGCTGATTCCAAGAGGAGGCGCGGGGCTGATTCGTGCGGTTGTGGAGAACAGTACAGTTCCTGTAATTGAGACAGGCAGCGGAAACTGTCATATTTATATTGATGAAGATGCTGATATAATGAAGATTGTCCTGATTGTTATGAATGCCAAGATACAGCGTATCGGAGTGTGCAATGCCTGTGAATCGCTGGTTGTTCACGAGAAGATAATGAACAAGGTGCTTCCGGCGCTTGGAAAGGCTCTTCGTGAGAAGAACGTGGAAATAAGGGGCGATGAGAAAGTACAGAAGGTACTTCCGAATTGTATGCCTGCATCGGATGAGGATTATGGAACGGAGTATCTGGATTACATTATTTCTATTAAAACCGTATCATCCATAGAAGAGGCGATTGAGCATATCAACCGTTATTCAACCGGACATTCCGAGGCTATTATTACCGAGAATGACGAACATGCCCAGATGTTTTTACATGGAATTGACTCTGCCTGCGTTTATGTAAATGCTTCCACCAGATTTACCGATGGTTTTGAATTTGGGTTCGGTGCGGAAATCGGAATAAGCACACAGAAATTGCATGCAAGGGGACCTATGGGGTTAAAAGAGCTTACTACATATAAATATGAAATAATTGGCAATGGACAGATAAGACAGTAGGCTTATTATATAATGTTTTTAGTATATTAGGATGCTTTTGTTTAAATTTTATGTATTTTATTTACATTTTTCTGTATTTTGTTTGCGTTTTTGATTTTTTTTAATAATTTTTTTGATTTTTTTTACTTTTTTAAAATTTTTCTGTTTATTTTTGTATAAAGATGTGATATAATGAAGTCGGATTTTTATGCTGTTTAATAGAAATAGTATAAAAGTCAGTAATTTTCTGATTTCCAAAAAATACATGCTAAAGAGAGGGCAAAATTGTGGACAAAAAGAAGAAAAAAGGATTAAGCGTTTTAACCAAAATAATACTTATGTGTTCTCTTCCCATGATTATCCTGAGCGTGATAATTACGGTATATTCGGTTAATGTGCTTATAAATGGTATGCAAAGTGAGGCAATTAAATCATTGAGTTATCTGTGTCAGAGTGTTTCGGCATCTTATGATGCACTTGATCCTGGCGATTATTATATGGATGGTGATCAGCTTTATAAAGGTGAGTTTTGTATTTCGGGTAATGAGGATATAATTGATAACTATACCAAAGGCTATGATGTTGATATTACACTTTTCTATGGCGACACCAGACGGGCTACTTCTTTATTGGATGCGCAGACTGGAGAACGTATTATAGGAACTACGGCTTCCGACGCAGTAGTAGATAAGGTCCTTAATAAAGGAGAAAATTATACTGCTACCAATATTACAATTAATAATATGAATTACTATGCTTATTATCAGCCGTTAAAGAATAGCAACGGACAGATAGTCGGAATGATATTTGCGGGAGAACCCAGTAAGGATATTGATAAAACCATAACCCAGAGAAGACTTAGCATAATCGGGATTTCGGTATTTATTTTGATTATATCAATAGGCATATGTTCAGTTCTTATAAAAGGTATAGTGAGTATTATAACTCATGCCGGAGGAATGGTTGACGGAATAGCAAATGGTGATTTACGTATACAGCTGAGCGACAGGGCTGCCAGACTTAGTGAGAAAGCTAAAACCAGAGATGATGAAGTCGGCATTATGATCAATTCTATGTATAGTCTGGTGGATAAACTTCAGGGAACAATAAGAAGAATTAAAGATACAACGGAAAATCTGCTTCAGGCAGGTGACTCACTTGAAGGCATGGCAAACCAGACCAGCAACACTACTGATGAAATCAGCAGGGCGATAGAAGAGGTTTCTAAAGGCGCCGTTATACAGGCAGAAGAGATTGAATCTGCAACCATGCAGGTAGCTACTATCGGTAACATGATTGAAAGCATTGTTTTAAGCGTAAAAGAATTAGATGAAGTATCCAGGAATATGAAGCAGGCGGATGATGAATCCGAGCATATTATTGATGAACTTGGCAGATCTAATGACAGAACGATTGAAGCAATTAAGAAGATAGACGAGTCCGTACATACTACGAATGATTCCGTTGGAAAGATTCAGGAAGCTGTTAATCTGATTACATCGATTGCCAGTGAGACCAGCCTGCTTGCACTTAATGCAAGTATTGAGGCTGCAAGGGCAGGAGAGGCAGGACGTGGTTTTGCAGTTGTCGCATCCCAGATTTCTAAGCTTTCCGAGGATTCAAATAATTCTGCTAAGACAATTGAGGATATTATTAACCAGCTTTCAGTTGATTCGGAAGCTTCTGTTGAGATTATGGCAGAGGTTAGCGATATTATAGCGGAACAGCAGAGTAAGCTGAATGAAACAAGAATTAAATTCAACGATGTGAGCAAGGGCATTGATTCATCTATGGTAGAGTCCAAGAATATTTATGACCAGATCCAGGAATGTGATGCTGCAAGAGTTAAAGTAACGGATGTTATCGAAAACTTATCTGCCGTTTCCGAAGAAAATGCAGCTTCAACGCAGCAGACAAATTCCTCTATGCAGGAACTTAATTATACGGTCAACCAGTTGGCTGAAGCGGCCAAGGATCTTAAGAACATTGCAGATGCTCTTGGCGAAGATATTTCATTCTTCACTGTTTAATGACATTGTCTGTATATGGTTTTGAATAGGAATAGAATTATGAATAATGAGTTAGAAATGTCTGTTTCTCCAATATGCACTAAGGATGCACAGAAATATGCCTTTGTATCCTTTACCGATGGAGAAAGAACTGCGGAAGGTAAGATTCCCGATTGTATAATCATAAACAATAACGGTTTTGATGAAGATGAAGTACAGCAATTGGAAGCTTACATGAAACAGGAACTGCCACAGCTTAAAAAGATGGCTGCCGGCATTAACGTATTGAAGAATTTTTTGACAATGTAATTAAAAGGGTATGTCCGATAGTATATTTGGGCATACCCTTTTTTTATAACTCTATATAATAGGGGCAGATATCTTCATACTTCCCGTTTTTTAAAAGAAATCCATTAGGTATAACACCTAACTGTTTAAATCCGATTCTCTCATACAAATGACGTGCATGAATATTGGTTGCCACAACAGCATTGAATTGAAGTATTCTAAAGCCTGATTCTTTTCCCTTTGCTATACTGTCTAATACCAGCTTTTCCCCAATATGAATGCCGCGGCTCGTGGAAGCAACAGCATAGCTTGCATTGCAAATATGTCCGCATCTGCCCACATTGTTAGGATGTAGTATGTATAAACCCAGAATCTTACCTGTATCGATATTCTCGGCTACGCCGCAGTAGCTTTGTCCGGCAAAAAACTCTTTTCCGGTTACGGAGTCCAGTAATTCCAGCTGTGGAAATGCAATACCTTCTTCAACAATCTCATTCCAGATATATACCATAGACTCAATATCCGATGGAGTATATTTTCTGATTAACACATTTTCGTACATTTTTATTTCTCCCTGCGTAAATAATGTCTAATTATGTTTTTTATTATAGCATAAAATACAAAAAGAAATATTTTATTTTTAAGAAAATATAGTTGACATATATATAAAAAAGTAATATTATACATATGAACAGATGAACATATGTTAAAAGAAAGGAGAGCATAGTGGCAACCAATAAAGAAGTAGAAGTACCGGAGCTTCCCGAAACTGAGTTCCTGGCGGCAAGAGAAGATGTTGTAAAAAGAGTTCTTTCACAACAGCCTGATGATGAAATTTTATATGATTTGGCGGAGTTATTTAAGGTATTTGGCGATTCGACCAGAATTAAAATATTGTATTCCCTGTTTGAAAACGAATTATGCGTATACGATATTGCAAGATTACTTAACTTAAGCCAGTCGTCGGTAAGTCATCAGCTTAGAATCCTTAAAACCTCTAAACTGGTTAAATTCAGGCGTGAAGGAAAATCAATTTTTTATTCCTTAGATGATGAACATGTACGCGAAATCATCAGTATGGGAATGGAGCATGTGGAAGAGTAAGTAAAATGAGGCAATTACAAAATGCCTAAGTATAATAAATAAGCGAAAGGAAAGAGGTAAGTAAAATGGAAAAAACATATAAGATTGAGGTTGATTGTGCAAACTGCGCAGAGAAGATGGAAGACGCTGCAAAGAAGAGTGAGGGTGTGGCTGATGCTACGGTTAGTTTTATGACACAGAAAATGAAGGTTGTGTTTGCAGACGGCGTTGACGAGAAAGCGGTTATGAAGAAAGTTTTAAAGGCATGTAGGAAAGTAGAACCGGATTGTGATATCGAACTATAAAAATCGTCGTCTGACGACGATTCAGAATACACAATATTGATGGTTAAAGAGGTATTGAACAATGACTAGGAAACAGAAAAAAGTATTATTCAGAATAATAATCTCGGCAATATTGTTAGTTATAGTACGCCTTATTAATCCGCAAGGATGGTTGTCCCTGTTATATCTTATCCCCTATTTTGTTATAGGCTATGATATTTTAAGAAAGGCAGTACTTGGCATTATACATGGGGAAGTGTTTGATGAAAATTTCCTGATGGCGGTTGCTACGGTAGGCGCAATCGGACTTAGGGAATTTTCGGAAGGCGTGGCGGTAATGCTTTTTTACCAGATTGGAGAATTGTTCCAGAGCTATGCTGTTGGGAAAAGTCGTAAGAATATAACGGCGCTGATGGATATAAGACCGGATTATGCTAATATTGAAAAAGAAGGGGAGTTAGAGCAGGTTTCTCCGGATGAAGTTAAGGTAGGGCAGACTATAGTAGTACGCCCAGGTGAGAAGATTCCGTTGGACGGTGTGATTATCGAAGGAAACTCCACAATAAATACCAGCGCGCTTACAGGCGAGAGCGTACCAAGAGATGCACTTACGGGCGATGAGGTAATCAGCGGATGCGTGAATATGACAGGCTTAATCAAGGTCAGAACGAACAAAGAGTTTGGAGAATCAACCGTAAGTAAGATTCTGGATTTGGTTGAGAATTCGAGCATGAAAAAGTCGCGCTCAGAGAATTTCATATCCAGATTTGCCAAGGTTTATACTCCGGCAGTCTGTTATGGAGCCGTAGCGCTGGCTGTTTTACCGCCTCTTGTACGTATGCTGTTTCTTAATATGGAGCCCGCATGGGGGGATTGGGTATTCAGGGCATTGACATTCTTAGTAATCAGTTGTCCATGTGCGCTTGTTATTTCTATTCCGCTGAGTTTCTTTGGAGGAATCGGGGCTGCGTCTAAATGCGGTATTCTGGTTAAGGGTTCTAATTATCTGGAAGCCTTGTCGAACAGCGGATATATAGTTTTTGATAAAACCGGAACATTGACAGAGGGTGTTTTTCGTGTTAAAACTGTATATGCAGAGGATAATGCAGTCGGAGAAGATGCAGCTAAGACTAACGCAGAAAATTATGTGTTAGAGATTGCAGCGCTGGCAGAGAGCTATTCATCGCACCCTATAAGCACAAGCCTTAGGGAAGCGTGCGCAAATGCTCTCGATAAAGAGCGGGTTGCACAGGTTGAAGAAATAAGCGGTCACGGCGTAACAGCGCTTGTTGACGGCAAAGAAGCGGCAGTAGGTAATGCTAAATTAATGAAGAAATTACAGATTGCCTATAAAGAATGCACGGAACCGGGAACAATAGTTTATGTTGCACTGGAGCAAAAGTACTTAGGCTGCATACTTATATCGGATGTAATAAAAGAAGATGCGAAAGAGGCAATTAATGCGCTTAAAACGGTAGGAATAAAGAAGACGATTATGCTTACCGGAGATAATAAGGCAGTAGCCGAATCTGTAGGAAAAGAGCTTGGGATTGACGAGCTTCACAGTGAACTTCTTCCGGCAGATAAGGTGACGCGCGTAGAGGAGCTTTTAAACGAAAAGACGGAAAAAGACAAATTAATCTTTGTCGGAGACGGAATTAACGATGCACCTGTACTTACAAGGGCTGATATCGGTATTGCAATGGGGGCGCTTGGTTCGGATGCGGCAATAGAAGCGGCGGATGTGGTTCTTATGGACGATGACCCTGTAAAGATTGCGCTGGCGATTAAGATTTCCAGAAAGTGCCTAAGAATCGTTTATCAGAACATTGTATTTGCACTTGCCGTTAAAGCTCTCTGCCTGATTCTGGGCGCACTTGGTATTGCTAATATGTGGATTGCTATCTTTGCAGATGTCGGTGTTATGGTTATTGCGGTTATCAATGCGACGCGTACACTGTATACTAATAAGTTGACGTAACACATGTTATGCAATGTAGGGTTCCCCAATTATCATTGTATGACAGGTTGACATAATATATTTTAGCAGGAGAGTACAAATGAGGGGACTTGGAACAATACTGAATGTAACTGCGGTTATATTGGGCAGTATGCTTGGTATCTTAATTAAGGGCGGCATTAAGGAAAAAATGCAGAATGTTTTAATACAGGCTTGCGGCCTTGCCACTCTTTTTATAGGAATAAGCGGAGCTCTTGAAAATATGATTGTTGTATCTGACGGTGCGGTAAGCATACAGGGAACCCTTCTACTCATCTGCTCGCTTGTAATCGGAAGTTTAATTGGGGAATGGATAGATATAGAGGCCAGATTAGAAAGCGTTGGTGAGAAATTAAAAGTAATTGTAAAGTCTAAAAACGACAGCAGATTTGTAGACGGTTTTGTTACTGCGTCTTTAGTAATCTGTATTGGTGCAATGGCGGTAGTAGGCTCCTTGGAGGATGGTCTTACGGGCGATTACAGTATGCTGCTTTCCAAGTCAATTTTGGACTTTATCATAATACTTGTTTTTGCTTCGACAATGGGAATCGGAGTGCTGTTTTCTGCACTGCCGCTTGGCATATATCAGGGGGGTATAACCTTACTTGCGGTTTTCATAGCTCCATATATGACTACCTCCATGATTTCAAGCCTGTCACTGGTCGGTTCAGTGCTGATATTCGGCGTAGGGGTAAACCTCATCTGGGAAAACAAACTGCGTGTGGGGAATATGCTTCCATCTTTATTTGTACCAATCATATATGAGCTGATCATGCAGTTTTTTGCATGAAATGCCATGTGCATGACATAGCATAATATCCAATACATAATATGTATAGCAT
>CAMWKB010000060.1 GCA_947174705.1 uncultured Lachnospiraceae bacterium | reverse complement strand
ACAGTTAATTTATATTAGGTTGTCTGTGGCAATTTAATTTTAGGAAAGGGAATGGCAGTGAAATATAATAGAAATGTTTATCATGCGCTAATGATGATAAGTCAGTTCGGTATAAATATGCTTGTTCCTATTTTTCTATGTTCTTTTATAGGGTTGGCCATAGACAGGAGATTCGGCACATCTTTCTGGGTAGTTATTATGTTTTTTATAGGGGCTTTTGCCGGATTCACAAATGTATTTAAGTTTGCTAAGAAAATATATGAAACTCCTGCTAAGACACGCAGGCGCAGGACGGATGTTCAGGAAGTAGATAAACATGGAGAAAAGCTGGAAGAACAGGATTGATGCAACTTTATTTGATTTGTGTTTTGGTATTTTTCTCTACGGTATTGTATGCCAGATTATAATTCTTTTTTTCTCACATGAGCCAAGCTACAGCATAGGGCTGTGGATAGGAATATTTCTTGGGATACTGGGTTCCATACATATGTGGTGGTCGCTTAACAGGGGATTGGATATGGCGTCTAAGGATGCAATGAAAACGATAGGAGCCAATAGTATTGTACGGTATTTTGTTGTAGTTGCTGCAATGGCCCTGCTTGCAGTGAGCGGTTTTGCCAATCCGCTGTTTGCTTTTTTAGGTTATATGGGAATGAAGGTTTCGGCATATATGCAGCCATTTACACGCAAGATTAGTTTTAAATTTTTTAAAATTTAAAATAATTTTAAGATTATGACGAAAGGAGGAGGTGAGAATATGGGGCAAGGGGTTTTATTGTCTGAAAGTGCTGATATAGACTTTATGGTACATGGTGTATTTTCATACAGCTTTTTTGGGCATACGGTCTGGATTACAACAACACATGTCTGTGTTCTTATTGTCATGCTGGTAATTATCGGCTTTTGCTTTGCGGCAAACAGAGCTGTCAAACACGCGTCTGAAGTACCCGGAACCTTCCAGAATATTGTAGAGCTTATCATTGAGATGTTGGATAATATGATTGGCGGCGTTATGGGTAAGTTTTCGCCCAAGTTCCGTAATTATATCGGAACCATATTTATCTTTATTCTTTTAAGCAATATTTCAGGTCTGTTCGGTCTTCGTCCGCCTACAGCCGATTATGGAGTGACACTGCCGCTCGGTATTATGACGTTTGTGCTGATTCACTTCAATAAATTCAGATACCAGAAAGTAAAAGGTGTTGTTGCCGGATTATGTGACCCGTGGCCATTCTGGGCGCCGATTAATATCATAGGTGATGTAGCAGTACCTATTTCATTGTCGCTGCGTCTATTTGCCAATGTTTTATCCGGTACGGTAATGCTTGCCTTGGTTTACGGATTATTAGCCAAGATAGCGATTATATGGCCGGCAGTGCTTCATGTTTATTTTGATTTGTTCTCCGGAGCAATTCAGACCTATGTATTCTGTATGCTGACAATGACATATATAACAGATGCCTGCACTACAGACGGTTAGGTCGCAATCATATTATTACATCAACAAGTTAATTAAAGGAGGAAACAAAAATGGAATTTAACACTAATTTTATCTTAGGATGTTCGGCAATCGGAGCAGGACTTGCAGTTATCGCAGGTATTGGTCCTGGTGTTGGACAGGGTATTGCAGCAGGACATGCGGCAGCAGCTGTCGGCAGGAATCCCGGAGCTAAGTCTGATGTTACATCTACGATGCTTTTAGGTCAGGCGGTGGCCGAGACAACAGGTTTGTACGGTCTGCTTATTGCAATGTTGCTTTTATTCGTAAAACCTCTTGTATAATAAGAGCCTCTGAGAGAAAAAAGGAGAAAGGAGGCTTAGGGCTTGAATACAATAGTAAATGCAAATCTGGTGCTTGCAGCGGCCGAAATGGAACCAAGACTTTTTGATTTGGATTTTCAGCTTCTTGCAGATGCGACATTGATGATAATAGCTGTATTTGCGTTATTTTTAATTGCATCACATATGTTATTTAATCCTGTAAGGGATATGCTTCAGAAGAGGCAGGATAAGATTAAGTCTGAACTTGATAACGCAGCTAAGGATATGGCGGATGCAAAAGCGCTTAAGGCTGATTATGAAGCCAGATTGAAAGATATTGATAAGGAAGCGGAAAACATCCTCAGCGAAGCTAGAAAGAAAGCATTGGCTAATGAGAATAAGATTGTGGCGCAGGCAAAGGAAGAAGCTGCCAGAATTATTGAGAGAGCTAATGTTGAAGCCGAACTTGAGAAGAAGAAAGCGGCTGACGAAGTGAAGCGGGAGATGGTGGTATTGGCATCTTTGATGGCAGGAAAGGTTGTAAACGCGGCAATCGATACGACCGTACAGGACAGTCTTATCGAGGAAACGCTGAATGAAATGGGTGATAGCACATGGCTAAGCTAATTTCAAAAACATATGGAGATGCATTGTTTGAGCTTGCAATAGAAGAAAACAAGGTAGACGATTTACTGGGTGAAATCGGAGAACTTAAAGAGATTCTTGAAAAAAATGATGATTTTGGGAAACTGATGACGCATCCCAAAATCAACAAAGAAGAAAAACTTAAAGTTGTTACCGAGGTTTTCAAAGGAAGGGTTTCCGATGAACTGTTAGGCTTTCTTACAATTGTAATCTCTAAGGACCGTTATCAGGACATAGATGATATTCTGGATTATTTTCTTACCGAGGTTAAGAAATATAAAGGAATAGGCGTAGCTACAGTAACAACGGCGGTGCCTTTAAAAGAAGAACAATGTAAAAAAATTGAAAAGAAGCTGCTCGACACAACGAACTATAAGTCTATGGAAATGCATTATAAACAGGATGAAACGCTGATTGGCGGTATGGTTATCCGCATTGGCGACAGGGTTGTAGACAGCAGTATCAGTACAAAATTAAATGAACTGCAGAAGGAATTGCTGCGGGTTCAGATTTAACTATTTTTAGTTACCAAATATTAAAGAAAGGTGCGTACGTTCCATGAATTTAAGACCAGAAGAGATAAGTTCAGTCATTAAGGAACAAATTAAAAGGTATGCTTCCGCACTTGAAGTATCGGATGTCGGTACAGTTATCCAGGTTGCGGATGGTATTGCCAGAGTGCATGGACTTGAAAATGCAATGCAGGGCGAATTGCTAGAGTTTCCCGGCGATGTTTACGGCATGGTTCTTAACCTTGAGGAAGATAATGTCGGCGCCGTACTTCTTGGAAGCCAGCACAATATCAACGAAGGTGATATTGTTAAAACCACCGGAAGGGTTGTTGAGGTACCGGTAGGAGACTGCATGCTTGGACGTGTCGTAAATGCATTGGGAATTCCTATTGACGGCAAGGGCCCGATTCAGACTGACAAGTATCGTAAGATTGAAAGAGTTGCATCAGGCGTTATCACAAGAAAATCAGTTGATACACCTTTGCAGACAGGTATTAAGGCGATTGACTCCATGGTTCCTATCGGAAGGGGACAAAGAGAGTTGATTATCGGCGACAGACAGACCGGTAAAACTGCTATTGCCATTGATACTATCATTAACCAGAAGGGACAGGGAGTTAAGTGTATTTATGTAGCTATCGGACAGAAAGCTTCTACTGTTGCTTCTATCGTTAAGACATTAAATGAATTTGGTGCAATGAGCTATACAACCGTAGTTGCTGCTTCGGCAAGTGAGCTTGCACCGTTACAGTATATTGCACCGTATTCAGGCTGTGCAATCGGTGAGGAATGGATGGAGAATGGCGAGGACGTTCTTGTTGTATATGACGACCTCAGTAAGCATGCTGTTGCATACCGTACACTTTCCTTGCTGCTTAAGAGACCGCCGGGACGTGAAGCATATCCTGGTGATGTTTTCTACTTACATTCAAGACTGCTTGAACGTGCAGCCAGAATGAGTGATGAATATGGCGGAGGTTCACTGACAGCGCTTCCTATAATCGAGACGCAGGCAGGCGACGTATCAGCTTATATTCCGACAAATGTTATTTCAATCACTGACGGACAGATTTATCTTGAGACTGAGATGTTTAACTCAGGTTTCAGACCTGCGGTAAATGCCGGACTTTCCGTATCCCGTGTAGGTGGTGCGGCACAGATTAAGGCTATGAAGAAGATTGCAGCTCCTATTCGTGTGGAACTTGCACAGTACCGCGAGCTTGCCGCTTTCTCACAGTTCGGCTCTGAACTGGATGCAGATACCAAAGAGAAGCTGGCACAGGGTGAAAGAATCAAGGAAATCTTAAAACAGCCTCAGTATAAGCCGATGCCTGTTCAATATCAGGTAATCATTATCTTTGCTGCAACCAATAAATATCTTTTGGATATTCCGGTAGAGGATATAACCAGATTCGAGACAGAGTTCTTTGATTTCCTGGATACAAAATATCCTGAGATTCCAAGCTCTATTGCATCAGAGAAGGTGATTTCCGATGAAACGGAAGGCAAGCTTAAGAAAGCTATTGAAGAGTTCAAGGCGCAGTTTAAATAAATAGTAGGAAGTAGAAGGTGATGCTATGGCCTCAATGAGAGATATTAAAAGGCGTAAGGGTAGTATTCAAAGTACTCAGCAGATTACTAAAGCCATGAAACTTGTTTCTACTGTAAAACTGCAAAGGGCTAAACAGCGTGCAGAACAGTCAAAGGCATATTTTAACTGTATGTATGAGACAGTAACGTCAATGCTGGCTAAGGCAGGGAATCTGAATCATCCTTATCTTCGCGGCGGAGAGTCTGACAAGAAGGCAGTAATTGTCATAACCTCTAACAGAGGACTTGCAGGCGGATATAACTCCAATATCGTGAAGTTGATTACACAAGGCGGTTTCAAGAAAGAAGACCTGCGTATATATGCTATAGGTAAAAAAGGAAAGGATGCGCTGCATCGACACGGATATGAGATAGTGGAGGAGGATTCCGGCATTATTGAAGAACCGCTTTATGTGGATGCGATGGCATTAAGCTCCAGAATCTTGGAAGCATATACCAAAGGTGAGTTCGGAGAAATTTATCTCGCCTACACCAGTTTTAAGAATACGGTGGTGCATGAGCCTACGCTGCTGAAACTTCTTCCGGTAGAGCCGGAGAAAAAAGAAGAGAAGGCACAGGAAAAGGAAAGCAAGGCGCTTATGAATTTCGAGCCGGAGGATGACGAAGCATTAGAGCTTATTATTCCGAAGTATGTTACGAGTCTTATATATGGAGGTCTTATAGAAGCGGTTGCCAGTGAGAATGGTGCGAGAATGCAGGCAATGGATTCCGCAACAAGCAATGCTGAGGAAATGATAGATCACTTATCGCTGATGTATAACAGAGCAAGACAAGGCTCTATTACGCAGGAATTAACAGAAATTATTGCAGGAGCAAATGCTATTTCATAATGCTTCTGATAAATAACAATGAGTGAAAGGGAAAAAAGATGGCAGAAGTGAAAAATGGCGAAAGTCGTGGAAAACTCACTCAGATTATCGGTGCTGTATTGGATATCAAGTTTTTTGAAGGAAACTTACCTGAGATTAACGATGCAATCAAGATTCCGATGAAAGACGGAAGCGAACTGGTTGTAGAAGTATCCCAACATCTGGGTGATGATACTGTTAGATGTATTGCCATGGGTTCTACCGATGGACTGGTAAGAGGTATGGAGGCGATTTCGACAGGCGCTCCGATTACCGTTCCTGTTGGCGAGAATACATTAGGACGTATATTTAATGTTTTAGGGCAGCCGATTGATAATATACCTGCTCCTACAGAGGTATCTTATGAACCGATTCACAGAGCTGCACCGAAGTTTGATGAGCAGGCTACTGAAACAGAGATGCTTGAGACCGGTATTAAAGTCGTTGACCTTTTGTGCCCTTACCAGAAGGGTGGTAAAATCGGTCTGTTCGGCGGTGCCGGCGTAGGTAAGACAGTATTGATTCAGGAGCTGATCAGAAATATTGCAACTGAGCATGGCGGATATTCCGTATTTACCGGCGTTGGTGAGAGAACAAGAGAAGGTAACGACCTGTATTATGAAATGAAAGAATCAGGCGTTATTGATAAGACAACAATGGTATTCGGACAGATGAATGAGCCGCCGGGAGCCAGAATGAGAGTTGGTCTGACCGGACTTACGATGGCAGAATATTTCCGTGATAAGGGCGGAAAGGACGTATTGTTATTCATTGACAATATCTTCCGTTTTACACAGGCAGGTTCCGAGGTTTCGGCGCTGCTTGGACGTATGCCCTCTGCCGTAGGTTATCAGCCTACACTGCAGACAGAGATGGGCGCTCTTCAGGAGAGAATTACATCAACCAAGAACGGTTCAATTACATCAGTTCAGGCTGTATATGTACCTGCGGACGACTTAACAGACCCGGCGCCGGCAACAACATTTGCGCATCTGGATGCAACAACGGTTTTGTCCAGAGCAATTGTAGAACTTGGTATTTATCCGGCTGTTGATCCGCTTGAGTCTACATCCAGAATTCTGGATCCAAGAGTAGTTGGAGAAGAACATTATCAAGTGGCAAGAGGTGTGCAGGAAATCCTGCAGAAGTACAAAGAATTGCAGGATATTATCGCAATTCTTGGTATGGATGAACTTTCTGAGGAAGATAAACTGGTTGTTTCCCGCGCAAGAAAGATTCAGAGATTCTTATCTCAGCCGTTCTTCGTAGCAGGACAGTTTACCGGACTCGAAGGTAAATACGTACCGATTGCAGAAACCATCAGAGGGTTTAAGGAAATCCTTGAAGGCAAGCATGATGAGCTTCCGGAGAGCTATTTCCTGAATGCAGGAAGCATTGATGACGTACTTGCCCGCGCGAAATAAGGGGGACTTGTATGGCTGAAAATGATAATAAGTTTACATTAAAAATTATTACACCGGATAGAACTTTTTATGAAGATCAGGTGTCGATGGTAGAATTTAATACCGTAGAAGGCGAAGTTGGTATTTTCAGACAGCATATACCGATGACAATGATTGTTGCTCCCGGTATTTTAACGATCACTCAGGACAATGAGGTGAAGGAAGCTGCTTTACATGCAGGCTTTGCGGAAGTTTTACCGGAGCAGGTTACTATTCTTGCAGAAATAATTGAATGGCCGACAGAGATTGATGTAGATCGTGCGCAGGAATCCAAAGAGCGTGCTGAAGGCCGAATCAGGGAAAATGCACCCGGAACGGACATGAGACGTGCCGAGATGTCGCTTAAGCGTGCAGTTGCAAGAATTAACGCTGTTAAATAGTAAGCTAAGCTATCAATGAGTATATTAAAAGGACAGGTGGATTACAGCCTGTCCTTTTGAGTGCGCAACATATGTATACGTTTGTACCCGATTTTTAATAACATAATTATTTACTCCGCATATGATAAAATAAAATAGAAATATAAGTATCGCAGATTGAGAGAAAGGCGGGGTTATTAAAATGAATCAATCAAGAATTCTCCCATTTTATATGGCATACCCGCTTCCTTTATATTATCAGGAAGAGGATACCGTAACACGTGATTTGGAATATTTACAGCAGATGTATCCGGCTGAAGCTAAGAGATATCAAAAAATAATAGCTGATATTTTAAAAACTATGGATTATGAAGGCAGTTGTATATATGATGAATATCCGGATAAATGGCAGCTATACAAACTGACGCAGGCAGTTATGAACAGAATTAAGAGAATGGAAAGTGAAAATGATATGTCGTGCAGTCAGGAAAAAAATTGGGAAGGTATAGAAGAATTGGTGCAGGTGTTGCTCTATTATGAAATATATAAGAAACGGCATGCAAATCATAAAGGAATATTAAAATTTTAGTTGAGGTTTTATGGTATTCTGATTAAAATGGTAACATAGGAAAGTAGAAGTGTATGTGGCGGAGAAAGTCCGTGCCGGGATTGTGACTGAAAAAAAATCCGCTTCAGGCGCGCTCTCGCTCCGTGAAAAACATAGCGGTACTAAGAATTTCCGTGTCGCAGGCACCCGGAAATTCAAGTGCCGATGTTTTTCAAGGGCCTTTCAGCGGAACTTTTTTTCAGCCGCAATCCCGACACGGACTTTCCCGATCAAATATACTACATCGTAGATGGAGAGAGGATATACTTATAAAGATGGACGAAAAACTTGCGAGTTTGCTTGAAAGTACTTTGAATAGAGGTTTGTATCAGATAATAATAAGCAATCCGCGGAAGAGCGGCGGGGCATCTAAAGTAAAGATCAGGCCTGTATTGCTGAAAAATGAATTGATGTTTCAGGAAACCATATATGAAGGAACTAAGGTGTTTCATAGAAATTGTAAGTGCGAAGAAATAACGAGTGATATTGAAAATTATTTGATCAATGATTTTAAACAGTGTGAAATAGAGCATACTGATATAAGAGGGATTGTTTTTTCGAGTAAGAAAGGTAAATTAACGGTTAAGACCAAGCGGTTAAATGAAGACAATAAAATGAATAACACTCAGAATGTTTCATTATCGCATAATAGGGTAAAAAATTATATTTTGAAGGAAGGAATCCCGATTCCGTTCTTAATTGAGTTAGGTGTGCAGAGTGAGGACGGCAAAATTATACATTCCAAGTATGATAAGTATAAGCAGATTAACAGATTTCTGGAATTTATAGAAGATGTGCTTCCGGCGCTTCCTAAGGATAGGGAGGTGCAGATTGTGGATTTCGGATGTGGGAAATCTTATCTGACTTTTGCAATATACTATTATCTTCATGAGTTAATGGGCTTGGATGTTGCAATTACGGGACTTGATTTAAAGGAGGATGTAATATCCCATTGCAACGAACTCAGCGGCAAATACGGATATGAGAAACTTAAATTTATAAGAGGAGATATTGCAGAGTATGAGGGTTTAACCCAAGCTGATATGGTAGTGACATTACATGCATGTGATACTGCCACCGATTATGCATTAGAGAAGGCGGTCAAATGGCAGAGTAAGGTTATTCTTTCGGTGCCCTGTTGTCAGCATGAAGTAAATAAACAGATTGATTGTGAGCAGATGCAGTCTCTTTTACAATATGGAATAATTAAGGAAAGAATGTCGGCATTAATAACAGATGCCCTGCGTGCTAATCTGCTAAAGGCGGAGGGCTATGATACCGATCTGCTTGAGTTCATAGATATGGAGCATACGCCCAAAAATATATTAATCCGCGCCGTAAAAAGGGACAAGTCTGACGGAGCAAAGAAAGAGGAAGAACTTAAAAAAATATCTGAATTGACGGATTTTTTGAATATAGAACCCACTTTAGAAACGTTATTAAGAAGGAACTTAAATTTATGAAAAAAACGATCCTTACAGGAATATACCTGGTGGTGGTTTTTATTGCCGCCTTATTTGGAATCAGCGCTGTTATGAATAACGGAAATACTGATATGACAATGGAAATGGGTGAAGCAACCCTTCCCATTGTTACTATGAAAATCGGCGAGTATCAGGTGGACAGGCTGCATGGTTATCTTGGCAGCATGGATACCAGTTATTTGCGTGACACGATTTTGCCAATCGGTGAAGACAGGAATATTTCGTTTACTGTTGATACTTATGAAAAAGATATTGATACGATTGCCTTTGAGGTAAGAAGTATTAACGGGGAGCGTCTGGTCGAAAGCACCGAAGTTGAAAATTATAATGAAATTAACAATAAAATACAATGCAGGATTACGCTCAAGGATTTAATAAGCGCAAATGAAGAATACATGTTTGTACTTATGCTCACGCCCAAGGATGAAAATATCATCCGTTATTATACGAGAATTATCCAGTCAGAAGAAATGTATATAAGGGAAAAGCTGGAGTATGTGCTGGATTTTCATAACCGGACTTTTGACAAGGAAAAGGCGGCAGAGATTACTAAGTATCTTGAATCCAATGCTGAGGGCGATAATTCGACTTTTAGCAAAGTAACCATACACAGCAGCTTTAAGCAGGTAACGTGGGGAGATTTGAAGGTAGAGCGTATAACCGAGCCTGTAATAGATATTAAGGAATTGGAAGAGAGGACAGGCTCTTTTATATTGGAATATATGGTAATTACACGCTCGGGAAGGGATAAGACGTACTATCAGGTCAGGGAGTATTACCGTATCCGTTACACGCCGGAGCGTATGTATCTGTTGGATTTTGAAAGAAAAATGACACAGGTTTTTGATGATACGGATTTGGAAAACGATAAGATAATGCTTGGAATCGTAGATAAAAATGTAGAAATCCAAGAGAGTGACGGGGGGAATGTCTTTGCATTTGTCAGTTCCGATAAGTTATATAGTTATAATGTGACGGATCAGAAGCTTGCGCGTATTTTTTCTTTTTATAATGAAGGCGATGATATTACGGATGTAAGAAGCAGCTACAGCCGTCATAATATCAAAATACTGAATGTGGACGAGGCGGGAAACGTAGAATTTATAGTTTACGGTTACATGAATAGAGGGCGGCACGAAGGAAGAGTCGGCGTTTCGGTGTATTTTTACAACAGTATGACTAATACGGTGGAAGAACAGATTTATATTCCTTACGACAGAGCTTATGAACTGCTCGAAAATGATATAGAGAATCTGGCATATGTTAACAATTCGGGAATATGCTATCTGATGTTAGAGGGTTCGGTTTATGCAATCAATCTTGCAAGCAGGGGATATTCGATTGTGGTTTCGGGGCTGACGGAAGATGACTATAAAGTATCTAAGTCCAACAAAATGCTTGTATGGCAGGAAGGCGGCAATAAGTATAACTGCACTTTGTTGAAACTTTTGAATCTCAGTACGGGTGCAGAGAAAGAGATTTCCGCCGGAAGAGGTGAATATATTTCGCTGATTGGCTTTATGGAAGAAGATTTGATTTACGGACTTGCCAAACAGACGGATATTGTGAACAGCCGTTCTAACACTGTAGTCTTTCCTATGTATTGTTTGAAAATACAGGGAGATAACGGGGAATTGTTAAAAACATATCGTGAAAACGGTATCTATGTGGTAGACAGCACTATTTCGGATAATCAGATTACGCTCTCAAGGGTGGTTTGGGATGAAACTGCCGAAGAATACCAGGCTACAAGCAATGACCAGATTATGAGTACCGAGAAGGCATCCGACAGTATCAACGGTGTAATCAGCGTGGTAACGGAGCTTTATGAAACAGTGGTAGAAATCGCTGTTAAAAACGAAATTGATACCAAGGCATTGAAAAAGCTGACCCCCAAAGAGGTGATCTTTGAAGGAGAGCGTGAAATTGCCATGCGCGAAAGTGAGATAATAGATGGACGGTTTTACGTATATGGCAAAAACGGCATTGACGGAATTTTTTCGGAGGCGGGTAAGGCAGTAATATATGCTTACGAAAATGCCGGAGTAATCGTTGATGATGAAGGGGAATATATTTGGAGAAGGAGCGCAAGGAATACAAGAAATCAGATAATGGCGATTACAGGGGAAGAAGTGACGGATAATAGAAGCAGTCTTGCAGTCTGTCTGGATACAATTCTTAAATTTGAGGGAGTTTCCAGACGTACGGAATATCTGCTTGAACAGGGCAATTCGGTTACATCGATTCTGGAGGCCAGTCTAAAGGATGTACAGGTATTGAATTTAAAAGGCTGTAGTCTGGATGCAATTCTATATTATGTAAACATGGATATTCCGGTGCTTGCAACGCTGCAGGACGGAAATGCGGTTCTTATAGTCGGTTTTAACGAGCTTAACATCGTGGTTATGGACCCGCTCACAGGGACCGTATATAAAAAGGGAATGAATGATTCGACGCAGTGGCTTGAGGAGAACGGAAATAATTTTATTACTTATGTAAGGAAGAAACAGGATTAGGGATGACAGTCCCGTATTATATAATAGAGAGGGAATAAGGATGCAGTATCATAATATACCGCCATTGTATAATGAGGACTCTGAAATACTTATTCTGGGTTCTTTTCCCAGCGTGAAGTCCAGAGAGGGGCAGTTCTTTTATCACCATCCGCAGAACCGGTACTGGAAGGTAATGGCGGCGGTGTTTGACTGTCCGGTGCCGGAGACGATAGAAGAGAAAAAGAAAATGATATTGGAAAATCATGTCGCTATGTGGGATGTAATTGCAAGCTGTGAGATTACCGGTTCAAGTGACAGCAGTATCAAAAATGTGGTGCCGAATAATATAGGCGGACTTCTTAAAGAAACATCCATAGAGAGAATATATACTAATGGCAATACAGCACATAAAAATTATCAAAAATACATAAAGACTGAAATAGGGATTGAGGATATCGTGCTGCCCTCTACAAGTCCCGCGAATGCGGCGTGGTCTCTGGAGCGGTTGATTGATGTATGGAAAAAGGAACTTATGGGGTTTAGTAAATGAAAAAGATTACAGAATATTTTGAGAAAATAGGCTGGAAACGCTTTGTCATAATGATTATCGGCAATATTTTTCTGGGTATGGGAATCAGTATTTTTAAATTTGCAGAGTTGGGGAATGACCCATATAGCGGTATGGTCATGGGTTTTTCTGATTTGATTGGAATAACGTATGCAAATCTGCTGATAATAGTTAATATTTTCCTATTTATTGTAGAATTTATTTTCGGAAGGGAATATATTGGCGCAGGAACGATAGTAAATGCGTTCTTTTTAGGATATATAACAACATTCTTTTATGAACTGTGGTTACATATTTTTGCAGAACCCGGAAGTTTTGTAATGAAGGTATTTATAATGCTTATAGGGACGGTGGTTACGGGTTTCGGAGTTTCTATGTATCAGACGCCTAATGTCGGGGCGTCGCCATATGACAGTTTATCTATTATTATGGCCAAAAGAATCCCTAAAATCCCTTATTTCTGGCACCGGATTTTTACAGATTCCATCTGTGCGGTTCTTTGTTTTGTGTCAGGCGGTATCGTGAACTTAGGGACGTTTGTTTCCGCCTTAGGGATGGGACCTGTAATCAGATTCTTTGATGTACATTTTACACGCAGGCTGTTTAGGGACGATGAAGATATTTTATAAGGGAAAAGGCAGTATTATAAAGCTGAATAATGAGAAAATAAGCGCGCGGCAACCAATAGTTGCGGCTTTGAAAACCAGAATAGATAGCGCAACCGACGTATTTTTATTAACATGAAGGCAGATAGACAGCCCGGACTTGTTGCACGGGTATAACTATCCGTATAAGAAAACTCATAAAGGAGAACAGGTGTTATGAATATTGAAATTGCGAACAGGCTGGTTGAGCTTAGAAAGGCAAATAATTTATCCCAGGAAGCGTTGGCGGAGAAGCTTGGTATAAGCAGGCAGGCGGTCAGTAAATGGGAGCGGGCGGAAGCATCACCGGATACAGACAATTTGATTTTGCTTGCGAGGTTGTATAATATATCGTTGGATGAATTGCTTAAGACGGATGAAGAAATTATTCCTGAAGCTGCTCGGAACGAAAATGACAGAGCCGAAGACAATAGTACTGAGGATGACAGAATAGGAGCCGATAATAGAGAGACTGATAATACCGAAGATACTGCTCCTGAGAATGGCGAAAGTGGAGCCGATAAGAGATGGAACGATGAGGAGTATGTCCACGTTGGATTTGAAGGTATTCATGTAAAGGATAAAGACGGCGAAGTTCATGTAGGATGGCGGGGCATACATGTAATGGATAAAAATGACGAGGTACATATCGGTAAAGATGGTATTAATGTCAATGGAGAGAATTTAAGGGATCATATTTTTACCAGAAGACGTAAGACGGATTTTCCACTGGGATTAATAGCAATCGTTATTTATATAGCAATAGGCTTTATGTATGAACTGTGGCATCCGGGCTGGCTGATTTTTTTCCTTGTACCCATTATCAGCAGTGCCATTTATGCGATAAAAGAAAAGCGTGCAGATTACTTTGCCTATCCGGTGCTTGTGATTTGGATATTTCTTTGTTCGGGACTTGTGAAAAATATCTGGCATCCGACATGGGTTCTGTTTTTGACAATTCCTGTTTATTATGAAATGATAGATTTTTTTAGGGATAGAAAAAATAACGAGTGATATATAAATCTAAAGCAATGCGATATTGATTTTAGATTCAGATAGCAATGTTAAAACAGGAATCTCCCATAGAAAACCAGGTAATAAAAAGTACTGGATTCTACGGGAGATTTCTGTTTTTTATTCTTTGGATGCAAATATTCTTCCGGCATGCTTTTCCAATGCAAAAAGCAGAGCCATTCCTAAGATACCGCAGGAAATGATTTCTCCGATACCTACGGTTAAAGCGTAATATCCGTAGCAATAGGCAACAGATACTCCTTCTAATAAGAAACCGTAACCATATATTAATACAAGCGGAACAATAATAGTATTAGCGAGAATAGGGGTAATGGGTGCGCACCATTTAAAACGTCTTAGTAAATATGTTCCAAATGCGCCAATCAGGGTAGCGATGCTTCCAAAGATAATATCGGGAAGTATACAGCCGGTCAGGATATTGCTAAGCAGGCAACCTGCTACGAGTCCGGGAATTGCAGCCGGGGTAAAATAGGGTAAAATGGTAAGTGCTTCCGAGATACGGACCTGTATCGCATGATTGGCAAGTCCAAAGGCGTTGGCTATAAAAGTAAGCACAACGTAGAGCGCGGCAATCATAGCCGCCTGGACCATAGTGGTCACTGAGATTAATGGAGTGACTTTTACGGGAATCGCTCCATTGTAAGATGGTTTCTTCATATTAATTTGTCTCCTTTAGTTTTGTTTTAGGTGAGGAAGGTCTCGAACTCACCGGTTGATATTAAGAAAACCTTGATTTTGTAGGTTTTCCCAGAAATTAATTATAAGGGAAATTGGAAGAAAGTCAAGGGATGACTCAAAGTTTTATAAAATAAAAATATATTGAAATAGTCTCAGCAATTTGATATCATGAAATATATAAAATTCCAATTATAATCTGGTAAAAAATAAAGGAAAATTAGCATATGGACAAGATAATAAATATAGCCAAAAAAGTCAATTTTGAGCTACCGGGGGGGGGTAAAATGGGTATGCCATAAAATCGCCTCTCTTTTAGCAATTTCTAATATTCTTTATGTCAATAATCCGGCTATTTCTAATAGCTTTGTTTTTTCTTATATTGCATCCGCATACGTTCAGGATGCCTCACACAACAATCAATCCACAATTCAACAACAGGTTAATAACCTACTCTCTAATTTATACGGTGGCGGCTCTCTTAAAAGTTTAGCAGCTTGTATTGAGAATAAAAGAGGGGATGGTTATTTATATATTTTAAACCAATACTCATGTTGGTTTCCTTTTCATGCCGCCACTCGGCAGCAATCAGGTAATGCTTTCTTAAAGTATGCCTTTGAGAATAATTGTGAGGGGGTGTGTGGGTAAAAATTAGCAAAAAACTATAGTGAAATCAGTAGATTTTACAAAATTGCAATTAACAAATAATAGGAGGAGAAAATGAGCAGATTAGGAAAAAAACTAAGTAAGCAGATTATGGCATTTGCACTCTCAGTTGCTATGATTCTGCCTAATATGACAGTTTATGCAAGCGATGTTTCAGATCTTGATCCACAGGAAGAAATCATTGCGGAGAATGAAGAACTGAACGCAGCACAGCCGCTATTGACTGAAGAAGAAGCTGATGTTGATGAAGATGGTGACGAAGGTGCGGCGGCAGTATCATATTCGGGAGATGGAGAAGAGGAAGAAGAAGAGACGCCCGCGGATGAAGGCGGTAGCGGAGACGGTGATGCTTACAGGACAGGAACAATCACATGGTCTTTTAATGGAAGCACGGATGCAGACTATGTATTTCAGACCTCAGACGAAGTGACGTCAGGAAATACGGGAGAATTTAACGGATTGAAAATAGATGCTTCTAATGGAGGAAAGCTTAGCTTTAGAAGCAGCAACAACGACACACAGTTTAATGCTAATACAATCATCAGTGTGCCGGTGAGCAGCAGTGCACAAGTCACGATAATATCATATCCGAATTATCACTACTATACAGTGAATGGAGATGCAGCAGATGCAGACACTTTCACATACTCGTACAGTGGAGAAGCCGGCTATGTGAATGTGGTAGCGACAGCGGATTCGTATATTTATACGATAAAGGTAGTAAACGTGGATGAAGGCGGCAGCGGAGACGGTGATGCTTACAGGACAGGAACAATCACATGGTCTTTTAATGGAA
>CAMWKB010000059.1 GCA_947174705.1 uncultured Lachnospiraceae bacterium | reverse complement strand
CAATTATGATCCCGATTATTTCTATGACTACGATTATGGCAATAATTATGGTAATGATTATAATTATGACAATGATTATAATTTTGATGATGACCATGATTATGATGCAGATGAGTATTATACGCTTCATAATGATGAAAAAAAGGGATTGGACTATACGATTGACTGGGAATATTATGACCATGAGACAGACAATGAAAACGTGGTAATCACAGTTAAGTATCCGGTAATAAAAGGAGATAAAATTCCTAATCTGGATAAACTGAATGATACTATTGCGGATGAAGTTGAAGTCATTACAAAGTATTATGAGGAAGATTACTCAAAGTATATGCTGGATGAAGATAATTACTTTATAGCTACTTCTGAAGGATATATAACCTATATGGGTGAAGACGTCCTGAGTATTGCTTTTTCCGAATATATTTATTCAGATTATTATTATGCCGCTACTTTGTACTGCATCAATATTGATATGAAGGATGGCGTTGTTATGAGCAATACCGGCATCATTGATGTTAACGACGACTTTTCCGTTGATTTCAGAAAAAGGAGCGATAAGCAGAACGGCACAATTGAAGGACTTACATTGATGACGGATCAGGAAATTACCAAATATCTGACTTCTGAGGATAATTTGATCATTTTCTATACGCCTCAGGGACTGGAAGTAGGTTTTAACTATGACGATGGCTGGGTGACCGTTACTTACAAAGATTATGAGGATTTTTTGAAAATATTTTAGCTGGAAAAATACTAAATTAACCACAAAGAGAGAGTATATAGCATGGTGGTGTTATTGCTCTCTCTTCCTTTGCGTTGATATAGTATACAGGTAACCGGAATGTCTTAAGGGGCAAAAAGGAGCGGAAATATCATTATGGGTTCATTTGTAGAGTTTAAAAATGTCAGTAAAACATATCATATGGGTGAGGTAGACATTCAGGCACTAACGGACGTTAATTTCACAATTGAAAAAGGAGAATTCTGCGTGATAGTAGGCGCTTCCGGCGCCGGTAAAACGACAATTCTGAATATTCTCGGCGGAATGGACAGTTTATCCGGAGGACAAGTACTGCTGGACGGGGTGGATATTTCGTCATATAACAGTAAGAAACTGACCGCATACAGGCGGTTTGAGATTGGTTTTGTGTTTCAATTCTATAATTTGGTGCAGAATCTGACAGCTTTGGAAAACGTGGAGCTTGCCGCACAGATTTGCAAGGAGCCGTTGGACGCAAAGACTGTCCTTAATATGGTCGGTTTAAAGGATCGTGCCGATAATTTTCCGGCGCAGTTATCCGGTGGAGAGCAGCAGAGAGTTGCAATCGCAAGGGCACTTGCAAAGAACCCGAAGCTTCTGCTCTGCGATGAACCGACAGGCGCACTTGACTATAATACGGGCAAAGCCGTTTTGAAACTGCTTCAGGATACCTGTAGGCAGGAGAAAATGACTGTTGTAGTCATTACGCATAATCAGGCATTGACCGCGATGGCGGATAGAATTATTACTGTGAAAAACGGCACGGTCCGGAAAATGGAGTTAAATGAACATATTGTGCCGATAGAAGAGATAGAATGGTAAAGTGTGGGAGTTGAATGAATGGGTAGTACGATAATAAAAACTACACTCAGGGAAATCAAAGGGAGCATGGGGCGTTATCTGGCGATTCTGGCTATTGTAATGCTGGGAGTGGGGTTTTTTGCAGGGCTGACTGTGACGAAACCGGCAATGATTGAAACGGAAAATGATTACCTTCTGGAACAGAATTTCTTTGATTTAAAGATATTGTCCACAGTCGGTTTTACACAAAAAGATGTGGACAAATTGGCGGAAATGAAAGATGTTGCGGATGCAGAAGGCACGCTTTCCGTGGATGCGTTGTGTGCCGTAGACGGTGGAAATGAATCGGTCTATAAAGTTATGGCGGTGCCGAATCATATTAATCAGCTTGTAGTTACGGCAGGAAGGCTGCCGGAGAATGCCGGTGAGTGTGTTCTGGATGCAGGTCAGTACGGAGAGAGCGCCATAGGTTCAAAGGTGAGTGTTACCGATACAAATGAGGAAGATACCTTGGAAATGTTTGCAAACCGTACTTATACGGTGGTCGGAATTGTGCAGTCTCCTTATTATATTAATTTTGAAAGGGGAACTGCCTCTATCGGCGACGGTAAGATAACCGCGTTTGTCTGTGTACCGAAGGAAGCCTTTGACTGTGATTATTTGACGGAAATTTATCTGACAATGAAAGAAAAGTATGATGTATACTCGGACGAATATGAAGATTACATAGATTCGATTCAGGATGGAATGGAAGATAAGGCGGAGGAACTTGCATGGGCAAGATATGAAGAACTGATCTTGGAAGCTCAGGATAAAATTGAGGATGCACAGAAAGAACTGGACGAAAAGAAGGCGGAGGCAGAGGAAGAATTAGATAAGGCAGCTAAGGAAATTGCGGACGGCGAGCAGGAAATCGCAGATGGCGAGCAGGAGCTTATGGACGGTGAAAAGGAAATAGCCGATTATGAGCGGGAAGTTGCAGACGGAGAAGAGAAAATACAGGACGGCGAACGGGAAATTCCGGATAAAGAGCAGGAAATTGCGGACGCAGACAAGGAAATTGCTTTGCATGAATGGGAGATTTTTTCAGGGGAACAGGAAATCGCGCATGGCTGGTATTTGCTTAATCAGGCTAAAGAGCAGTTAAATGAGAAGGAAAGTGAATTATTAACATACGAAGATGAGTTAAGGCAAGGTGAAAAAGAGTTATCGAAAAAACAGTCGGAAATAGATGAAAAAGAATCTGAATTGAATAAGAACGAAGAAGAACTAAACGCAAAGGAAGCGGAACTGGCCTTGCAGGAGGCGGCATTGGCAGCACAGGAGGCAGAACTGGCGGCAAAGGAAGCAGAACTGACGGTACGAGAGGCAGAGCTGATTAAGAGTGAGGCAGAGTTAGATGCAATGAAAGATTGGTTGCCTGCGTCTGAATATGAAACAAAAAAGCGGCAGATAGAGGAAGCGAAGGCACAGATTCAGGCCGGGAAAGCACAGCTTCAGGCAGGAAAGGAACAGCTTCAGACAGCAAAAGCACAAATACAGGCAGGAAAAGAGCAGCTCCAACAGGGAAAAACACAAATACAGGAAGGAAAGGCTAAGCTTCAGGCAGGAAAAGAGCAGCTCAGGGCGGCAATGCGTCAGCTGCAGGAAGGAAAACAGCAGATACAGGATGGAAAAACCCAGCTCCAGGCAGGTAAAGATGAAATTGCCGCGCAGGAAAGGTTTCTGAAAGAAAGTGAGGAGGAGCTTGACTCCGCCAAATCAGAAGTAACGAAGGCAAGAAAAGAACTGGAAGATGGACGCGCCAAGCTGGAAGACGGCAAAAAAGAACTTGCCGATTCTAAGGAAGAGCTTGCCAAAGCCAAAAAGGAACTTGCCGATGCCAGGATAGAATTAGAAGACGGCAGGAGTGATATTGCAGACGGAAAAGCAGAGCTTGCCGACGCTAAAAATAAGTATGATGAAGCAAGAGCGGATTTTGAAGTGGAGGTAGCAGATGCACAGGAGAAAATAGATGATGCAAGGGGGGAGCTTGCAGAATTGGAAGAACCGGATCAATATGTGTTGACCAGAAATACTAATATCGGTTATGTCTGTTATGATAGCGATGCCAGTATTGTTGCGGCAATTGCGAATGTGTTTCCGGTTTTTTTCTTTATGGTAGCAGCGCTTATCTGTATGACCACGATGAATAGGATGGTGGAAGAGCAGAGGACTCAGATTGGCGTGCTGAAAGCCCTCGGTTACGGAAACGGCGCAATCATGGGAAAGTTTTTATTCTATGCCGGAAGTTCGGCGCTCATCGGTGCAGTTCTCGGCTGTTTGATTGGTATGTGGCTGTTTCCTAAGGTAATATGGGAAGGCTATGCCATTATGTATAATATGGGAGAAATCGAATATGTTTTCGATTTCCGGCTTGCACTGCTGTCACTTGCAGCTGCGCTCTTTTGTTCCGTCGGCGCAGCGTATCTGTCGTGCCGTTATGAATTATACAGTGCGCCCGCAAATCTGATTCGTCCGAAAGCGCCCAAAAACGGAAAGCGGATTTTTTTGGAAAAGATTACGTTCCTTTGGAGCCGGATGAAGTTTTTGCATAAGGTTTCTGCAAGAAATATTATAAGATACAAGAAACGTTTTTTCATGATGATACTTGGTATCAGCGGCTGTACGGCGTTGCTGCTTACCGGCTTTGGCATCAAGGATTCCGTTACGAATATAGCGGATATGCAATATGAAAGGGTACAGATATATGATATCGGTATCAGCTTTACAGAAGACCAAAGTGATGCGGATATGGATAAACTGGCGGAAGATACTCAGGATATTCTTGCGGATATCGCCTGTCGGTACGAGGAAATGGTAGATATGGATTTTGGTGGAAAGACCAAATCGGTGTATCTGGAAATCCCTAAAAGTGTAGAGGAAATTGGCGGTTTTTTAAATATGCATACGGAGTCGGGGGCGGAAATCGCCTATCCGGAAGCAGGTGAGGCGGTATTGACGGCCAAAATAGCGGAAAACATGGGAATTAAAGTCGGCGATGAAGTTGTTTTGAGAGACAATGACATGAATCAGTTGACGGTAGTTGTTTCCGCCCTTTGTGAAAATTTTGTTTATAATTATATTTATGTGAATAAGGAAACTTATGTTAACCAGCTTGGCGCAGAACCGGAATATAAGAGCGCCTATGTAAACGTCAAAGAAGGTGTGGATGTGCATGAGGCGGCAGCAGCCATTGCCGACAGGAAAAACGTGCTTGCAGTTTCTGCAACGGAGGATATGCGCTCAAGAATTGCAAACATGATGGAAAGCATGGATTATATCGTTATTTTGATCATTGCCTGTGCGGGCAGTCTTGCCTTTATCGTACTCTATAACCTTACCAATATTAATATTACCGAGCGTATTCGTGAGATAGCGACAATTAAAGTGCTGGGGTTCTATGCCAAAGAAACGGCGGACTATGTTTTCAGGGAGAACATGGTATTAACAGGTTTGGGTGCCGGTGTCGGGCTGCTGCTTGGAAAATGGCTGCATTGGTTTGTCATGTACCATGTCAATATTGATTTGCTTTCCTTCAAGACACTCATCCGTCCGGTCAGCTATTTATGGAGTCTGCTTCTCACCTTCTGCTTTGCTGTATTTGTGGATGTGGTTATGTATAGGAAACTTGAAAAAATTAATATGGCGGAATCCCTAAAGTCCATTGAATAGGGCAAAGGGCTGGGGAGAAGCGTTTGCAGAGGCAGCCGCATCTATATACTAGTCTCTGCCTATGCTGTTGTACGGAAAATAAGAAATTCTAAACATTCCTACTTAGGCTGTGAAAGTCGGACGCAAGCGGGGCAAATTCGCCTTCCATGGCTCAGTTGCCCCTTTTCGGAACGTCGTGTTCCGAAATTGCTAGTTTTTTGAATAGGAATGTTAAGAATTTCTAATTTTCTTCCAAAGGCATAGGCAGAGACTAGTATATAGATGCGGCTGCTTTTACAGACACTCCTAGCCGGTCCTTTGCCATATCTGTTTATAAAATCTGTTTTAAAATGTATCTTTTAATAAGCAAATTAATGAGAAGATATAAGAAGATATGATATAAAAAAGATAAATAAAACACTTGCCTCAAAGGTTAATATATGATAAATTAAGCATATCCAAAAGAAAATCCGCAGCTATTCTTATTTCTTATTTATTATGGTAGAAAGTTTTCAATATGTATCTTATCATAAATTTAAATCCGGCAGCCCTCCGCGAATTCAACGCACAAATCCATTGATTATTCACAATATGAAAAAAATATACGAATACGAAAAAGTTTATGCGAAACTGTATAAAATTTATGCGAAATCACATAAAGGGTTGTTTATTGGACTTATGAAATGATAAGATGGCAATATAAAAATTAAGTGTTGACAAAATCGAACATTTGTTTTATTCTAATATTCAGAACAAATGTTCTCACGGGTTATGGAAAGGACATGGTTATTAATTATGGAAAGAGAAGAGAAGTTAAAAGCATTGGATGCTGCCATAGGGCAGATAGAGAGACAGTTTGGCAAGGGCGCAGTTATGAAGTTAGGCGACCCATCGGTACAGATGAATGTTGAGACGATTCCGACAGGTTCTTTAAGTCTGGACCTCGCACTTGGCCTAGGTGGGATTCCTAAGGGCAGGATTGTGGAAATCTATGGTCCTGAATCAAGTGGTAAGACAACAGTTACCCTTCATATGATAGCGGAGGTACAGAAGAGAGGCGGTATTGCAGGCTTTATTGACGCCGAGCATGCGCTTGATCCTGTCTATGCCAAGAATATAGGCGTTGACGTAGATAATTTATATATATCGCAGCCGGATAACGGCGAGCAGGCTTTGGAAATTACAGAGACAATGGTGCGTTCAGGCGCGATAGATATAGTTGTTGTAGACTCTGTTGCAGCGCTTGTTCCGAAGGCTGAAATTGATGGAGATATGGGCGATTCCCATGTCGGTTTGCAGGCCAGACTTATGTCTCAGGCTCTTCGTAAACTTACCGGTGTTATCAGTAAATCCAACTGTACGGTTGTTTTTATTAATCAGCTGCGTGAGAAAGTCGGTATTATGTTCGGAAATCCTGAGACCACTACAGGCGGCCGTGCATTGAAATTCTATTCTTCCGTAAGGCTGGATGTCAGAAGAATAGAGTCCCTGAAACAGGGCGGTGAAGTAATCGGAAACAGAACAAGGGTAAAGGTTGTTAAGAATAAGATTGCTCCGCCGTTTAAAGAGGCTGAGTTTGATATTATGTTCGGAGAGGGTATTTCCGTTGTCGGGGATATTCTGGATTTGGCAGCCGAGAATGGAATTATTAATAAGAGCGGGGCATGGTATGCTTACGAAGGCAATAAGATAGGACAGGGCAGGGAGAACGCTAAGCAGTATCTGAAAGATAACCCGATAGTTTGTGAAGAAGTAGAGCGCAGGGTCAGGGAACTCTTTAATTTAGAAGAGGAAGCTGCAAAAGATGATAAAGAGAGTGCTGAGAAAACATCTTCTAAGAAAGCTTCCAAAGAAAAGGATGCTGAGAAATAGAAAGGTTCTGCCTGAGATGAGTAATAGATTGAAAAAGGCATGGTTATTGGTATGATAGTAACGGAAATTTTAGCTATTACAAAGTCACGATATAAGGTTGTTCTTGAAGGAAATATTCAGTTTGTGCTGTATAAAGGAGAACTTAACCGTTATCATATAAAGCAGGGTGAAGAAGTTTCGGACGAGGCGTATCAAAGCATTTTTCACGAAATCCTTCCCAAAAGAGCGAAACTGCGCTGTATGAATCTGTTAAAGTCAAGGGATTATACGAGGAAACAGCTGGAGGGCAAATTAAAACAGGGCGGATATCCGCCGGATATTGTAAGCGGGGCGCTCTCTTATGTGGAATCCTATGGTTATATTGATGATGAACGATATGCAAGAAATTTTATAGAGTACAATATAAGCTCTAAGAGCAGAATCCGTATCGGGAACGACCTTATGAAGAAGGGGATTGGTAAGGAACTTATCAGAAAGGCATTTGATGAATTAGAAGATATCGGAGTGGAAATAGACGAAGAGGACATGATACATAAACTTTTACTTAAAAAAAATTATAATACACAGACCGCAACTAGTGACGAAAGGCGTAAAATGTTTGCATTCCTCTACAGAAAAGGTTTTCATTCTGACACAATCTGCAGAGCACTTCTACTTGACATAACATAATTTTAGAGGTAGAATTAGTATGTTGTATTTTGTATTTTGCTAATTAGGATGTTTTTATTTAAACATTCTATTATAGTATTATAGATATGTACAATGAAAACTAAATAAGGAGGTGCTCCTGTAAATGCCTAGTATTGTGATAGCAGTGATAGCAATAGTCATTACTCTGGTAATATCTATTCCGCTCACAGCAATTTTGGCAATCAACTATCATAAGAAGGTTGAATCAGTCAAGCTTGGGAATGCGGATGAGAAGGCCAGGGAGATTATTGATGAAGCTCTTAAGACGGCTGAGACAAAGAAGCGTGAAGCGTTACTTGAGGCTAAAGAAGAAACAATTCGTACTAAGAATGAATTGGACAAGGAAATCAAGGAACGTCGTGCAGAAGCTCAAAGATATGAGCGTAGGGTTCAGCAGAAGGAAGAGAACATTGATAAAAAATCTGATGCTATTGAGAAAAAAGAAGCAAGCTTGGCAGCAAGAGAAGAATCCCTTGCTAAACAGCGTGAAGAGATTGCAAAACTAAACGAGCAAAGATTACAGGAACTGGAACGAATCTCAGGTCTTACCTCCGAACAGGCAAAAGATTATTTGTTGAAAATTGTTGAAGATGAAGTGAAACATGAAGCTGCTGTCATGATTAAAGAAGTTGAGAGCAGAGCAAAGGAAGAAGCAGATAAGAAAGCGAAGGAATTTGTGGTAACAGCCATTCAAAGATGTGCTGCGGACCATGTTTCGGAGACAACAATATCTGTAGTACAGCTTCCGAATGACGAAATGAAGGGAAGGATTATCGGTAGAGAGGGACGAAATATCAGAACTCTTGAGACTATGACCGGTGTTGATCTTATTATAGACGATACACCCGAAGCAGTTATTTTATCCGGATTTGATCCTATTCGTCGTGAGGTGGCTAGAATTGCGCTTGAGAAACTTATTGTAGACGGACGTATTCATCCGGCCAGAATAGAAGAAATGGTTGAGAAGGCGCAAAAAGAAGTAGAAGTAATGATAAAAGAAGAAGGTGAAGCCGCTACACTTGAAGTAGGTGTACACGGTATCCATCCTGAACTTGTCAGATTACTTGGAAAAATGAAGTTCAGAACCAGCTATGGTCAGAACGCATTAAAACATTCAATTGAAGTTGCGCAGTTATCAGGACTGCTTGCTTCAGAGATGGGCTTGGACGTAAGATTGGCCAAGCGTGCAGGTCTGCTGCATGATATTGGTAAAGCAGTGGATCATGAAATGGAAGGCTCGCATATTCAATTAGGTGTTGAACTTTGTAAGAAGTACAAGGAATCACATGTTGTTATCAATGCAGTTGAGTCTCATCATGGTGATGTTGAGCCTCAGAGTTTAATTGCGTGTCTGGTTCAGGCGGCAGATACTATATCAGCTGCAAGACCGGGTGCAAGAAGAGAAACATTAGAAACATATACAAGCAGGTTAAAACAATTAGAAGACATTACAAACAATTTCAAAGGTGTTGATAAATCTTTTGCTATTCAGGCAGGTAGAGAGATTCGTGTTATGGTAGTTCCAGAACAAATTACGGATGCTGACATGGTATTACTTGCAAGAGATATTTCCAAGCAGATTGAAGCTGAATTGGAATATCCGGGTCAGATTAAGATTAATGTAATCCGTGAGAGTCGTGTTATCGACTATGCTAAATAGTACTTAAAACTCTGTAGAGAAATCTACAGAGTTTTTTAATTTTCCACTTGTTTTCATGCGAGTATTGTAGTAGAATAGGTTGCAGTGTATGATTGTATACAATTATTCAAAAAAACATAACAATACTTTCATGACGTGGAGGAGAAAAATTATGAAACCATACAAAGAGATGAGCAAAGATGAACTTGTATCATTGAAAGCGGAACTTGAAAAGAAGTTTGAAGAGGCAAAGAGCAAAGGTCTTAAATTGGATATGTCCAGGGGAAAGCAGTCTACGGCACAGCTGGATATGACAATGGGCGTTATCGGCACTTTGGATTCCGGTTCTGAACTTTTCACGGCAGACGGCGTCGATTGCAGAAATTATGGTTTGTTGGAGGGTATTCCTGAAGCAAGGCATTTGTTGGGCGATATGATGGGTGTTCCGGCTGAGAACGTGCTTGTATATGGAAACTCAAGTTTAAGTGTCATGTATGATGCAATTTCTCATTCCATGATACATGGTGTAATGGGTTCCACTCCGTGGTGTAAACTTGACAAAGTGAAATTTTTATGTCCGGTGCCGGGATATGACAGGCATTTTAGGATTACGGAATATTTCGGCATTGAGATGATTAATATACCAATGACAGCAGAAGGTCCTGATATGGATTTGGTAGAAAAATATGTAAATAGTGACCCGGCTGTAAAAGGTATCTGGTGTGTACCGATGTATTCCAACCCGTCGGGAATTTCATATTCGGATGAAGTTGTAAGAAGATTTGCCAATTTAAAACCGGCAGCGGAAGATTTCAGAATATATTGGGACAATGCCTATGCAATCCATCATTTATATGACGATAAGCAGGATGAAATTCTGGAAATTTTAAGTGAATGTGAGAAAGCCGGAAATCCTGATATGGTGTATGAATTCTGTTCTACATCCAAAGTTACTTTTGCGGGCGGCGGAATTGCGGGAATGGCCTCTTCTCTTGCCAATGTAAAAGCAATTAAGGCATCCATGTCGGTACGGACAATTGGTTATGATAAGATTAACCAGCTTCGTCATGCAAGATTTTTTAAGGATAAAGCAGGATTATTGGAGCATATGAAAAAACATGCCGAAATTATCCGTCCTAAATTCGAGGCGGTTTTAAATGTTTTAGATAAAGAAATCGGCGGTCTTGAAATCGGAGAGTGGACGAAACCGGTAGGAGGATATTTTATTTCATTTGATGCAATGGATGGCTGTGCTAAGGCAATAGTTGAGAAGTGTAAAGAAGCAGGTGTTATTTTAACCGGCGCAGGAGCTACTTTCCCTTACGGAAAAGACCCCAGGGACAGAAATATCCGTATCGCACCTACATTCCCCACACCTGAGGAGATGGCTGCGGCAACTGATTTATTTGTACTTTGTGTTAAGCTTGTAAGTGTAAATAAGCTGCTTGAAGCATAATAAACGACTAAATTCGTGCCTCTGAATAATATTTTTGCAATTACCAATTACCTATAGTAATATTATATAAGGGGGTGACAATCATGGACAAATTTGAACGTCTGGAAAGAACTTTAGTACACAAGGGTGCAATTATAGACTATTATCAGGATACAGTCAAAGTGCCTAACGGAAATGTGGTTAAATGGGATTTTATAGGGCATAAGGGCGCGGCCGCGGTAGTGGCAGTAGGAAATGACGGGAAACTGCTGATGGTGAGGCAGTACCGCAATGCACTGGATAGAGAGACAATAGAGATACCCGCAGGCGGGCTGGAAAGCATTGAAGAGCCAACGGATGTAGCAGCTGCAAGGGAATTGGAAGAGGAAACCGGATATAAAGCGGGTAAGATTGAGCTGTTGATTACAATACGGACTACAGTGGCTTTTTGCAACGAAAAGATAGATATTTATGTTGCAACCGATTTAAAACCGAGTAAGCAGCATCTTGATGAGGACGAATTTATCAATGTGGAGGCTTATGATATTGAAGAACTTACACAGATGATTTATGACTGCAAAATTCAGGACGGAAAGACAGTCGCGGCCTTGATGGCATATAAAGATAAATATTGCAAATAGTGTGTATACCCTTTTTTTAACTAACATATATTTAGATAGTTAGAAAGAGGGTATGTTTATGTTGTTAAAGCAAACAAACAAGACAGGATATTATCTGCTGTATCTATTTATGTTAGGGCTGTTTTTGGGCATAGTTTTTGTAAATATCAAGCATGATGTCTGGATAAAGGATGACGGCCTGTTAAGCAGCGCAATGATGAAACAGTTACAAAGCAGCGAACCTGACGGTAGTTATTTATTTGGTTATATAGTAAAGCACAGGGTTTCGGTCATATTAATTGTCAGTATGCTTGCCTCTACAATTATAGGCCTTCCAATAGTTTGCGCCTATGTCTGTTATCTGGGCGTAAGCGCAGGGTGTATGTTATCGGTAGCGGTTATACGTTATGGCGCCAGAGGACTTTTTTTCATGGCGGCAGCAATTTTTCCACAGGGTTTTCTTCTTATTCCGGCATATTTTCTGCTGTTTATATGGAGTCTGGACTGCAATAGGAGCTTATATGGCAGGGTTGACGGACTTGATGGACGGTATTTTGTCGGTAAGCAGTTTATATTGAGCAGGGGAGTACAGCTTTTAGGAATTGTCGTTCTTGTTATTATGGGGTGTGTGGTGGAAAGTTATGTAAACAATCAAATTGTGCATTTTGTGTTAAGATTTTTTTAAAGAAATTTAAAAGTTTTTTAAAATTTTTAAAATATTTTTTTCAAGATATGGTAGACATAATTTTTTATAAAAACGATATGTTGTGTTTTGGTAAAAAAGTGTTAAAAATGCCCTAAAAATCGGGAAAAAATCCATTTGCTTTTCTTAAAAAATCTGCTTATAATGTTAAATGGACATTGGTTTCATTAACATAAAACCATATAAGAAAGGTCTCCGGATTTATGGAAAAAGAGATAACGGCGTTTATATCATATTTGCATGATATTAAGAAAACTTCAGACAATACTGAGATGTCATATAGGCGTGATTTAGAAAAGATGTATCACTTTATGTTACAAAAGGGTATATCCGGTGTTACGGCTATTACAGCCGAGGATTTGGCATCATATGTAAAGTATTTGGAGGATAATCATTTTGCTGCGGCTACGATTTCACGAAATGTAGCTTCTATTAAGGCGTTTTACCATTTCCTGATGCAGGAAGGTATTGTGTCTAAAGATGCTGCCGAGAAATTAAAATCGCCCAAAATAGAGAAGAAAATGCCGGGGATACTTTCTCCTGACGAGGTAGTAAGGCTTTTGGAGCAGCCAAGTGGGAATTCTCCTAAGGAAATCCGTGATAAGGCAATGCTTGAGCTTTTATATGCAACCGGAATACGTGTTACTGAGCTTATTACGCTTAAAATGGCGGATTTGAATATGAAAATGGGCGTGCTTATCTGCAAGGATTCCAATAAGGAAAGGTTGATTCCGTTTGGAAATGCAGCCAAATCCGCCTTGGAAAGATACCTTAAAGATGCCCGTGAAGCTATGATGGAAGATAAAAGTTCTGAAATACTTTTTGCAAACTGTTCAGGAAAGCCTATGAGCAGACAGGGATTCTGGAAGCTGATTAAGTATTATGCAAATAAAGCGGATATTAAAGCCGACATCACTCCGCAGACGCTCAGACATTCTTTTGCGGCACATTTGGTGGAAAACGGCGCAGATTTAAAGAGTGTACAGGAAATGTTAGGTCACTCGGACATATCGACAACACAGATATATGCGAACTTAAATTACAATCATATAAAAGATGTATACGCAAAAGCTCATCCGCGAGGATGAGCTTTATCAATTCTGTAGATTTGATTTTTTATTCGTATTCTGCAATATCATATATCAGGCGTTCTGATGCCTCCCAGCCAAGGCAGGGGTCTGTGATTGATTTGCCATAGATGCCGCCGCCTACCGGCTGACAGCCTTCTTCTATATAACTTTCTATCATAACTCCTTTTACCAGTTTATAAATGTCCGGACTTAATTTTCTGCTGTGCATGACCTCTTTGACTATTCTTATCTGCTGTTCATATTCCTTATTTGAATTGTTATGGTTGGCGTCAATTACGCAGGCCGGATTGACAATGTCGCGCTCGTTATATAGCGTTAAAAGTCTGATTAGGTCTTCATAGTGATAGTTCGGGATACTTTGTCCGTTTTTATTGACTGCTCCGCGAAGTACCGTATGCGCGAGTGGGTTTCCCGACGTCTTGACTTCATATCCACGATAGATAAAGGAATGAGGATGCTGCGCCGCATAGACAGAGTTAAGCATTACCGAGAGTGTACCGCTGGTAGGATTTTTCATTCCACTTGCAACATCAAAACCGCTTACGGTCATACGATGCTGCTGGTCTTCGACAGAACGTGCACCGATTGCAACATAGGAAAGTATGTCTTCCACATATCCCCAGTTGTCAGGATAGAGCATTTCATCGGCAGCGGTCATTTCCGAAATCTCCATTGCATGTATGTGCATTTTGCGCATTGCAATAAGTCCTGCGGTGAAATCAGGCTTTTTCTCAGGGTCAGGCTGGCTGACTATACCTTTATAGCCTTCTCCGGTGGTTCTGGGCTTATTTGTATATATTCTCGGAATCAGGATGAGTTTGTCTTTGACTTTCTCGTTTACTTTTGTGAGGCGATCTATATAATCGCAGACCGCATCTTCATTGTCAGCGGAACAAGGTCCTATTATAACCAGAAATTTATTACTCTTTCCGCTGATTACATCAGCGATTTCCTTATCGCGTTGTTTTTTTAACTCTGCAAGCCTCTCCGGAACGGGAAACTGAGTTCTTATTTCCTCCGGTGTGGGGAGTTGGTTTACATAATGAAAAGACATGTTGTGAGGTCTCCTTTGTGGTGTTGTTTAGGTGTTTGTTAACCCTTGATATTATAGTATATTGTTATGCGGGTGTCAAAGCATAGTTGTATTTGAGGTTTTTATTCGAGGTTTTTATGTATAGATTTTAGGAAAAAGCCGAAAAAAATTGTTTTATAAAGTAGACTTTGTAAAACAGTCTGAAAAAGCCCTTTTTTGATAAAAATTTATTGGAATTTGGGCTTTTTCCCATTATACAACAAGTGTTTCACAAAGTCTACTTTGTGAAACACCGGGAAATCAAATAAAAAATAACATACTAATGTAAAAACTAAAATAGCGTATACACTGCGAAAACACTGGAAAATCTGGAAAAACATTGACGTATTAACGATAATATATCAATGTTAAAAACTCAAATATAAAGCTTTAAACTGAAGATTTTTAGGAGGTATTTATAAAAAGCAGAAATAGGTTAATATCTGGCAAAAGCCGGTGAAAGTTCTGGAACCGTTAAAGACTTAGACGAAGCGCCTGACCATGCGAAAGGCTTTTGTAGTATGTTGTGTTATATTGTAAAAAACAATAAATTATGTGGAACGAAACAGTGATAAACTGATTACTTTAAAGCGCAAAGGAGAAAAATTATGAAGAAGATTTTCCAATTAACCAAAACAATAATATTAACACTAGCGGCAGTAATAATGTTATTGAATACTAATGTTTTAACAGCACAGGCTGGTGTAAAGATGTTTCCTGGCATGATAAAAACAGAAGATGGAAGAATTAAGTTCAGTGACGGCGTTGGTTCACTTTTGGCTATTGATAGCACTGGACGCGAGTGGCGTACGGGTGCGTGTGATTGGAGATATCCTTATCGTGTTATCAAAGAAGAAGTTGAATATGAATTTCGTGGAGAAACACATATTAGGTATGACTATTATCTTGACTTCTATCTCACAGACTATATTGAAGCACATGACGAATCAGAATGGCCAAGTTTTGTTATAATGGGCAGCGACGGCATACCATTTTATTATGCTAATGTTGACGGTACCTGTTATTATAAATTCGGTTATGATAAAGAATTAGGCTATTGGGTTAGTGACGAATCATATAAAGGTCCTTCAACTTATAGAGTTGATATAAACGACCTTATCGAAGAGACTAAAACCAAGATTGGGAACGGTGAAGAAATCAATGGCACACCAGTCAACACATATCCATTCTATACAGATGAATTCGATTCTGATGGTGCACCAATACACAGCAACGATGGCAAGACCCTGACATACCCCGACGGACGTGTGGAATATATAGATTACTCAAATGGTAGCAAAGGAAGCGGTCACATAGTATATCCGGACGGACATGTGGAATATTATGACAGAACTGGAGATGACAAAAAAATAAACCGCATTGAATATCCCGACGGAACCGTAGAAATCATTGGAGATGACGGAAAAGTAAACCGCATTGAACATCCCGACGGAACCATAGAAATCATCAACCCTTATGCAGATATAAACACATTAGGTGCAACAGTTACACTCAAGACAGACTGCATCAAGGTCAAGACCAATAAGAAGGGTGTTGTAGCACAGAAACCGTTACCAAGCGCAGTAAAAGTAAACAACAAAGCACTTAAGAGAAATAAAACTTTCACAGTATCATATGAGAAATATACTGATGGTTGGCATAATGTAAGTGCAGTAACAGAGGAAGGTATCTACAGACTTGTTGTTACAGGTACAAACGGTTACGAAGGCGTTTATAAGAGAAGACTGTATGTAACAGCTGATAAGACAATCAAAGCAATGTCATCTGTGACAGTTAAAGTAAATAAGATGGCATATACAGGTGAGCCTATCACATCAGGTGTAATCAAAACATCTAAGATTGGCAAACGTACTTTGGTAGAAGGCACAGATTATATAGTAACTTATAAGAACAATACCGACAGCGGAACCGGACAGGTCATACTTACAGCTAAGGAAGGCAGCGGATTGCTTGGCACGAAGACAGTAAACTTCACTATCACAGGTAATAAGATGTCAAAAGTTAAGGTTACAGGCATAAGCAGTATAACCTACAATCCCAACGAAACAATGGAACAGGATATGTCAAATGTTAAGCTGGCCTATAACGGAACAC
>CAMWKB010000058.1 GCA_947174705.1 uncultured Lachnospiraceae bacterium | reverse complement strand
AAATAAAACTTCTCACGCACTCCGCCGGTGTATTCCGATATTACATCCAAAAAACGTTCCCCGTATTTTTCAAACTTATTTTCTCCCACACCGGTTACTTTCAGCATCTCGCTTTTATTAAAAGGTGACCTGACACACATGTCAACTAATGTCTTATCCGAAAAAATTATATAAGGCGGCATGCCTTCTTCTTTGGCAATTGTCTTGCGTAAATCCCTAAGCTGCTCAAATAATTCTAAGCCTCTGGAATTTAAAGTATCCGAACGGCGTATCTTAGACGACGTTCTTTTTGCTGTAGACGAGGATGTTTCCTTTTCGACCTCCGGATTCTTCTTAGGCCGCTTATATGTGACACGTGCGTCACTTTTCATAATTTCATCTGCCTTGTCCGTCAATTTTAAAAGCGAATACTTATCGTTTGTCTGCCACAGAATGTCGTTCATCAGCATAATATTTATAATCTGCTTAATTTCGACCTCATTTGTGCTGCTCAGACTTCCAAATGATTTATATTCCATCACGCCATATTCCCGCAGCTTGGCCCGGCTGCTGCCTGCAAGTATTCCTGCAATAACATTGATTCCATACCTCTGGTTTGCCTCTACTATGCAGGAAATGATTCTTAAAGCCGCCTCGGTAACATCAACTTCTTCAAATTCCCTATTACAATTAAGACAGTTGCCACAGTATGGCTCTCCTTTTTCGCCAAAATAATTAAGAATATATTCCCTAAGGCAGCCGGTTAACATGCAATAATGCGTCATAGCTTTAAGGCGTTCCTCATCCCGTTCCCGTATGGCGTTAATCTCATCCTGTGTATACTCACCGTTCTGTTCTTTATTATCTAACAAAAATCGATTAATTACAACATCCTGAGCGGAATATAATAAAATACATTCGGCGCGTTCACCGTCACGACCCGCACGGCCCGCTTCCTGATAGTAGTTTTCCAGACTCTGAGGCATATTGTAGTGAATTACATACCGGACATTTGACTTATCTATTCCCATTCCAAAAGCATTGGTTGCAATCATTACAGGCGTCCTGTCATATATAAAGTCTTCCTGATTAATCTTACGTTCCTCACTCGTTAATCCCGCATGATATTTTGTTACCGCAATATCCTGTGTACTTAATTTTTCATAAAGATTATCCACATTCCTTCTGGTAGCGCAATAAATTATCCCGCTCTCTGTGCTGTGCTTATTTATATAATCTATGACATATGTGTCTTTTTTCTTCGGAGTTTCCACCGCAAAATAAAGATTTTTCCTATCAAATCCAGTGACAAGTATGTCAGGATTTTTCAATCCAAGAACACAGACAATATCTTCCTTTACATTCTCGGTAGCCGTTGCAGTAAATGCGGTGATGATCGGTCTTTTATCCAGTTTATTTATGAATTGTACGATTTTCAGATAACTCGGGCGGAAATCCTGTCCCCACTGTGATATACAATGGGCTTCATCAACAGTAAGCATGGAAATCTCCACCTGTTTGACAAAGTTCATAAAATCATAGGTCTCAAGCCGTTCAGGCGCCACGTAAATAATCTTGTACTGTCCGGCAGCCGCCAGCTGCAATGCTTTGTAAATCTGGGATTCACTCAGGGAACTATTGATATAAGCGGCATGAATACCTGCCTGATTTAATGCCTGGACCTGATCTTTCATTAAAGATATAAGCGGTGAAATGACTAACGTAATTCCCTCCATAAGAAGCGCCGGAACCTGATAACAAAGAGACTTACCGGCCCCCGTAGGCATAATGCCAAGCACGTCCCTGCCATCTAAAATGCTGTCAATCAGACTTTCCTGACCTTCCCTGAAAGAGGTATAGCCAAAGTATTTATTTAATATTTCGAATTTATCCATACATTATTTTAACAAAGCATAGGGCTTTGTCCTCTCATTGTATATTTCTGACTATGCGATTACTAAAGTCTTATATCTTTCCAATTTACTTATTAAATAACTCATAATAAAATATATACTGCTGCATAACTCCCTGATAACCGTCATATCTGTCGTTTGGAAAGCCATTCTGATAATGGCCGTTAAGCGCCTGATTGATATGTGTATCAACCGGAAAGGCCTGTAAATGATGTAAGGCAAAAAGGCATATACAGTCTGCAACCTTTCCCCCTACTCCGTATAATTTAAGCAGTTCTGTCCTTGCTTCCGGATACGGCATATTACCCAAAGCATCCAGACTTACTTCTCCGGAAACTATACTTCCTGCAGTGCGGACCACATATTTACTGCGGTATCCAAGATTACATTCCATCAACGCATCCTCAGCCAATCCCGAAAGCGATTCAGGCTTAGGAAATGAATAGAATGTTTTTCCCTGTGGAGTAAGTATAGCTTCCCCGTAACGTTCACATATATTATTTATGCACCGTCTGATTCTTGTAATATTATTTTGCTGTGAGATCAGGAATGTTACGATCATTTCCCATAAATCCTGATGCAGAATACGAATTCCCGAACCAAAAGCAGCCGCCTTAACTAAATACTCATCTGCGGAATCAATCCGGGAAATATAGCCGGCATAATCGTTATCTAGGTCAAAATAATTTTTCCAAAAACCGTCAAACTCGGCGTCATCACAATGAAAAGTACACTGACTGCCCTGCTGTTCCACTTCCAGATAGCGGTTCCCGGCAATTATACTGTATAAATTTTCACTTTCCTGAAACATACGAAAACACTGACCGGATTTACAGATTTGTTCTAGACTGAAATTATCCTTAGTTATGTTAACCACTTTTGTAACCATTCCTTTTTATGTGATTTTGTATAAAATTACCATATGAATATATATTTACTATACATCTTTTTGCAATTTTTGACAATAATAGTTTATCTTAAAAAACTATTAAATTACGTTTTCCATTTGAAACAGCTTTTTCAGTTTATGCAAGCCAGCCATCACTGCCCGACAATACACGTTCTTTAGCATAGCATTCCGCTTCTTCACCACTTAATTTCTTAACAAAATCGGCTCTCCCGGAAAAGGCTTCGTCTGCATCACTATTTGAATCACTATCCAAATCGCTGTCATAAACTCCGTAAAAAGCATTTTTTCTTGCGTTTTCTTTATTCCAGTCATGAAATAATTTAGGGTTGATATGATCATCCATATCGCAATCAATAAATATAGTTTTAGCATAATCCCGCCAAGGTCTTCCCAAATATACGGTTCCCTTAGGGCACTCGTTTGATATAAGGCGGCATTTATTAAAGACATAGCCATACTTTTCTTCTTCCGGCGTTGACGCTGCCGTAATATAGCCCTGTATGTGCAGTCCGGATTCCTCGTCTATTTCTATCTCTTTGCCAATTTCGGTTACTCCCTCCGGCACATGCCTGAGTGATTCAATGGTGCAGTTTTCAAAATATGCGGTAGCGCTTCCGAAAATAAAATCTACGTCTCCACAGATATAACAATTTGTATAGTACTGTCTTCCATGAATTCTCGGTGCAAATTGCTTAGGACCTATAAAACCGTTTTTTATAATTTCCTTGGGTGGGAGCGGACCTGTAAAAAGGGTATCCTGATGTCCGATAAGGTTGCAGGAATTTATGACAAGTCTGTCACCATCCGCATATAAGGCAATTCCCTGTCCATGCGAAAGAGAATCCCCCGAAGCATTTTCTATCGTAAGATTCTTTAGTGTAACATCGTGGGCGTCAATAAATACCGAGTAGGAACGGAAGGTTCCCCTCTTCATCCCATCCTCCATTATAAAGAAAGCGTAATCATCATATGTAAGAATTGTGTCTTTATTGCTTTCACCAATTCCTTCAAGAGTAACATAGGATCTGTCGATTGTGATTTTTTCATGATAGATTCCGGGTGCAATATAAATCGTCACAGGAGTCCGGTTATCCTTTGGTATGCTTTGTATTGCCTCCGTAACGGATGTGAAATTACTGACACCATTGTCATTTTTGGATACATATATTTTTTCTTGCATTACAACTTCATTCCTTGTATTAATATTCTATTTAGGTAATTGCGAAACTAAGGTATTTGAAATAATCAGTTTTACAATCATCTAATAACATTATATAAAAAACAGGACAGCAATTCAACTGCTGCCCTGTCTTACTAAGCTAAAACCTTTTTATCTTCTTAGTAGTATTTTTGTCAAATTCCGTATCCCGCACCTTAAGCTTAAATATGCGCTTATAAAGCGGTGCTGCCTTGTTGTATTCATCTATAATGCTCTGAAGCTGTGCCTGAACATCCTTAATCTTTTTCTTTTTAACATATTCAAGGTCCGGGAAAATTTCCGCTTCGATAACTCCGTCACTGTCGCGTACAAGAACTTCCTGTATCAGACGGTTTTCACCAAGTTTATTTTCAATTTCCTCAGGTGATACATTCTCACCGTTTGGCGTAATGATCAGATTCTTTTTACGGCCGGTCAGGAAAAGGAAACCATCCTCATCTATGTAGCCAAGATCGCCTGTCTTAAGCCAGCCGTCTTCAAGCGTCTGTGCCGTTTCCTCAGGCATCTGGTAATAGCCCTGCATAACGCTTGTACCCTTTACCCATATTTCTTCATCTACGATTTTTACCTCGCAGTTTGGCATAGCTTTTCCTATGGAACCTTTTTTCATTGCGTCATTGCGGTTCATACTTATAACCGGTGCGCACTCAGTCATGCCGTAACCCTGTAAAATAGTAATATCATACTTTTTAAACATATCAATATATGCAGGATTCAAATAAGCCCCGCCGCTGCACACCGTATGGAACTGCTTACCGAATACCTTCGCCTTGATGATCGGCGCCGGAATAAGCGCTGCTCCCTCGAGCTTTTTCGCAAGCGTTTCCACCATGAGAGGAACCATAAGGATCATATTCGGCTCGAACAGCTTAATATTCTGGGCAACCCTCAAAAGGGAATCATTTATACATATGATCACACCTATGGAAGTTCCCTTCAAAATATCCAGGCTCAGGCAGTACGCATGATGAATCGGAAGAACGCTCATTATAACCATTCCCGGCTCATATCCCATATCTTGCGCAGTTGCATTCTCTGCAAGGTTTCTGTGGGTAAGCATTACGCCCTTACTTTTTCCGGTGGTACCTGATGTAAACATAATCGTAGCCAAATCTTCCGGCTTAGGTTCATAACCCGCCTTAGGCTGTGCCTTTGCAATAAGCTCCCACATATGCAAAACTTCGGGTACCTTGCTTTCGGCTTCCATTGCTATGATATTTTTGAGCTTAGGACAGCTTGCAGCAGCCATAGCAGCTACTCCCGCTTTGGTCTCATCATATACAAGCGTAGTCACATCTGCCCTGTCAAGTAACTCGCACAAATCTGCATCAGGAAGGTTTGCATCAAGCGGCACCGCCACGCTGCCCCCGTTTACAATACCGTAATACGCAGTAATCCATGAATAAGATGTTGCGCCTATTATAGCAATGTGCTTTCCCTGTTCTCCCAGTTCTTCAATCGCTGAGGTAAAGCGCTCGCTGTCTTCTCTTAGCTGCCTATATGTCTTAGCTTCCACAACCGTCTCTTTTTTACCGCTCTCTCCTGCGCTTTTCACCTTGTATCTGACAGCGTCCTGCGTATCATATGCTTCAGCTGCCTTTACAAGCAGTTCCCGTATTGTGCTTCGTAATTCAACCATATATACTCCTCTCCGCGTAAATTTCACGCCAACTATGACAGCTTAGAAAGATAGTCCACCGCCTCCTGCACGGTGCGGATGTCTGCTGCCTCTTCCGGATTAATCTCAACATCCAACGTATCCTCAACCTCACCGAGCATACTCATGAAATCAAATGAGGTAAAACCTAAATCTTCCATAAAACGCGACTCCGGCTTTATATCCTCTTTTTTAACCTCAACGTAATTTACTATAATATCTGCTAACTGATCAAACATTTTTCTACATCCTTTCTTTTTTATTTTATATTATACCAGCTTTATAATATCTCCAATAGGAAGATTCGGATTCTCTATTCCTTTGAACATGATTTTGCATATATAATAATAAAAATATTCAAGCTGCTCTTTGGTATATGCTTTAGTCTGGTGCTCGAAGCTGAAGTCGAGTCCGTTGTCTTCAGGTCTATGCATAACTGTCAGGTACATTCCGTCCGAATAATAACCGTTGCAGTATCGCTTTGTTTTGTATCTGATACCGCCTAAGTCTGTCAAACCTTTTTCCCTTAAAGTCGCCGGCTGATAGGTGAGCGATATAGTCTCATAGCCCATACCTCTCGGAGGGTTGTAACACTGTCCTCTGTAAGCAAGATACTCTGCAGGATTAAAATTCACATAACGGAATACTTCGTTTTGCCTGTCCCTGATTTCATAAATTCCTTCAAGGAATGTCTTATCCTCTGAAATTACTGTTCTGAACGGGAAACAGTGAATACGTGTACCGCCTGATTTTTTCTCCAAAAGCGTAGCCCTGCGTGCATACGCAACCTGCATCGACACATCATCGCATTGATTAAGTTTTTGCAGATAGGTACGTATACCCATAACAAGCAGACACTGCAATGAGATATGCTGCTCTTCGCAAAATGTCATAAGACGCCTTGTCGGCTCCTCCTCCAGATGGAAAATATCTATAGCAGCCGCAAAACTGTCAGAGCCGGTTACGGCAGCCCTTAGATTAGGATTTCCTGTTGCCGCCCTTGCTTCCTCAAGTTTCTTCGGACCTTCTATGCCGTTATATATTGGCTCCGACTCCTCGATTAATTTATGGAAATATTCCCTGTCTCTTGCCTGAGCCTTACTGCCTGCTTCATACGCCAAATCTTTTTCAACCTGTTCAATATATGAACGCATATCGGCCGGATACGGTATTCCTTCAAAGTTAGCGTTACAATACAGCTCAATAACATCCTTCATAAAACAAATTAACGATTGAGCGTCAAGAAATCTATGGTCTCCCACAATAAACATACCCTCAAAACCATCGGGCGTTTTAATTATAGTAACTTTGTTCATCGGCTCATCTTCTTTATCAAAAGGTATGCGCGTCCATGCAGTCATTTCTGCTTCCGCTTCCTCCATGGTTTTTCCCGAAAAATCCACAAAGTCTATTTCACGTTCTTCTTTATCTACAATGTACTGATACCATTCCTCTTCCTTCTTGTCATACGCAAGTCTGGCCCTCATGGACTCACAGCGTTCATATGCTTTGTAAATAGCTTTCCTAAGCTCGTCAACATTCAGTTCAAACTCTATTGTCAGACTTGTTCCCACATTCAATATCTCTTTTCCGGGACAGTACTGCGAATAGAAATTATGGAACTTCTGTGCCACTGTTAACGGGTATACTTTGTAACCTTTTCTTGTCTTCATATTAATCCCCCTGCCTTTCTCCCATTATTTCATTTGCAAACTCCGTCAATGCCTTTTCATACGTCTCCATATCTTTGTAGTAGCTCTCCGCATGGGACGCGCCCTCTATGATCAGCTTGCGTTTGGGTGAGGCGCAGTTGTCATAGATTTCGTCGCACATACTGCATGGCACAAAAGTATCAGCTGAACCATGTATGAAAAGTATGGGTACTTTAGCCTTTTGTACCTCGCGTCTGGCATTGCACTCATCCATTCCGTACCCGGCTAATTTCTTATTAAGCAAATCGGCTCCATGTATGGCCGGAAACGCAGGCAGATGATACATATTGTTAAGCACGTGGGTAAATACTTCCTTAGGTGAAGTAAAAGCGCAGTCGGATACAATACCTTTTACATTATCGGGCAAATCAAGACTGCTTGTCATAAGTACCGTAGCGCCGCCCATAGATGTTCCATGAAGCATGATCTTAACATCTTCACCACACTTATCTATCAGCCAGTCAATCCATTCAAGGGCATCCTTCCTGTCCAGACAGCCAAAGCCTATATATTCGCCTTCGCTCTCACCATGAGCTCTTGCGTCCGGCAACAATATAGCATAACCTTGTTTAAGAAAATAATCCGCTATTGCCACATGATTGCTGAGACCTTCTCCTGTATAGCCATGAAAACATATTACTGCTTTTTTTACCTCTGAATCATTGATTGGCGGAAAATATGTAGCATGCAGCTTAAGTCCGTCAAAAGAGGTAATATATACTTCGCTGTAAGGCTGTTCCAGCACAAAGTCTTTTCGCTCCTCCATTAGCGGAAAATACTTGCTCCAGTCAGTGCCGGACATTTTCATTGTCCTTTCCGTCTTGGCATTATTACGCTTCATAGTCCGATTGTAAAAATATACTGTCTCACCTATTCCTGCCGCGGCAACAAGACCTGTGGCGGCGGCTATGTTTTTCAACGCTCCCATAAATACTTTTCCCTCTCTCTATTACTTCTTTTATTTAAATTATTTTTTCTTCTTACTTTCCTTCTCTGCGGCTTTCTTTGCCACGGTCTTAACCACTGTCTCGACCACTTTATCCGCCGCTTTTTTTGCGACGCTTTTCTCATTTTGCATGGCGCCCTTTTTCATTTCTATGATTTCTTTTAAACGAAGCGCTTTATCTATATTTCCTTCAACCTTAAGCTTCTGTTCGGTAAAAGCTGCAACCGGGTCTAAATCCCCATCTGCAATTTTAATGAGTACATCAGGCGCACAGGTAAACATTGCATCCCTGTCATAATATTCATATGGCTCTACGTAAAGATTTCCCTCTTTTACCTCCACATAAAAAATACCGCCTGCCTCTTCGTCTGCAATATTAAACTGGAAAGCAAGATGTTCATGAATGTCACTTACATCTGCTCCCATAAACTTTCCTTTCAATTCGTAAAACAAATCTGCGTATGTCATTTTTCTCCTCCTCATAACATTTTTCGACCGTTAGTCGATTAAATATGGTATAACCATAACACACTTTTCGACCGTTGGTCAATCGCTTTTTTCCATAATTTTTATAAAATTTATATAAAAATTTTTATCTGTTTTTGTACAATTATTTGCAATTGTCTGAATTCTATATTTGTGTTATTATAGATTGCAAAATCAGTTGGTTTTTAATTTCAAGTTTGTGTTAGCATTTGCAACATCTGATACAAACATCGCAGGAAAATTAAGAATGGGTGATCATTATGCCGGACGTAAAAAAATATGACAAAATTTTAGATGCCCTCCAACATCTACTGGCGGACAGGACTATACAGAATATTTCGGTAAGCGATATTGCCAAACAGGCGGGAATCGGAAAAGGCAGTATCTATTATTACTTCCCTTCAAAAGAAGCTATTTTGGATGCCCTTATAGAAAGAAATTATGAGAAACCGATTAAAACGGCTAAAAATCTTGCCAACCAGACAGATATATCACCGTTTACCCGTATGGCGATGATCTTACAGGCATGCCGCAATTCATCCGCCGCATTTCTAAAACATGGTCATACCACCGTAGATGCAAGAACCAGCGCGCAGGATATTGCCTTTTTACATCAAAAATATATGAATCATCTTATTTCGGAGTTAAAGCCCGTTTTGACAGAAATTATAAAACAGGGGATTGCTTCAGATGAGATACATTTTGAACATCCGGCGGCTCTGGCAGAGATTGTACTTATCGTGCTTGCGGTCAAGCTCGACAGTACCTTTTTGTCCGCCACCGCTGAAGATTCGGAAGATACAATACGGGGGCTTGTAGCATTGCTTGAGAAGGGCACCGGAGTGCCGCAAGGGGCGCTGAATTATCTGACGCTGCCGGCGACTGATATAGTGTGAAAAAATGAATGAGTACTGGAATGAATAAAACTATCAAAAAAACAAATTTAATCAGCCGTTTTATCGGTGATAAACAATTTTATAAAATGGTGCTTGCCGTTGCAATACCAATCATGCTTCAGAACGGGATTACCAACTTTGTAGGCCTTCTTGATAATATCATGATAGGACGTATCGGCACTGAACAGATGTCCGGGGCAGCCATTGTCAATCAGTTGATTTTTGTATACAATCTCTGCATATTCGGCGGTGTATCCGGGGCGGGAATTTTTACGGCACAATATTACGGTCAAAAATATACGGAAGGTATACGAAACACCTTCCGTTATAAATTATGGCTGTCATTAATAATTACAGCCGCTACCATTGTGCTTTTTATTGCTCACGGTTCAGCTCTTATCAGTATGTATTTAAAAGGAGACCCACAAAGCGCACAGGCTACGGCAACCCTTATGTATGGCAGACAATACATGACGATCATGCTTGTAGGACTTTTGCCATTTATGCTGGCGCAGGTTTATTCAAGTACGCTTCGCGAATGCGGGGAAACCGTTCTTCCGATGAAAGCCGGCGTAATATCAGTATTGGTCAACCTGTTTTTTAATTATTTACTTATATACGGGAAATTCGGATTCCCAATCCTTGGCGTAAGGGGAGCCGCTATTGCAACGGTCATTTCACGTTATGTAGAAGTGCTTATTATTGTTATCTGGACCCACCGCCACAAGGAACAAAACCCCTTCGTGGACAAATTATACAGCACGCTCAAAATACCGATGTCACTGGTTCAGAAAATACTTATAAAAGGCACTCCGCTGCTAATAAACGAAACCTTGTGGGCATCCGGTATGGCTATGCTTTCCCAGTGCTATTCCGTGCGCGGACTCAATGTTGTTGCCGGAACGAACATTTCAAGTACCGTCAGTAATCTATTCAATATTTCGTTCATGGCTATGGGTAATGCCGTAGCAATTATCGTCGGTCAGCTCCTTGGCGCAGGAAAAATGGAAGAGGCCAAAGATAAGGCAAATAAATTGATTGCTTTTTCCGTAGCATTCTGCATCCTTGTAGCGCTTGTTATGCTGCTTATGTCTCCGCTTTTTCCAATGCTTTATAACACGAATGAAGAAGCAAGGCAGCTTGCCAGATACTTTATTATCATCAACGCCATATTTATGCCGCAGAACGCTTTTCTGAACGCGGCATATTTTACACTTCGCTCAGGTGGTAAAACCGTTGTTACCTTCCTGTTTGACAGTGTTTATATTTGGTGTGTAAGTGTTTCTACCGCTTTCATACTAAGCCGTTTTACAGCACTGCCTGTAATTGCAATTTATATAATCGTTCAGCTTGCGGATATTATCAAATGTATAATCGGATTTATACTGGTTAAAAAGGGAGTGTGGATACAGAATATTGTTTCTGACTAAAACAGACTCAATTGCTCATACTTTTCCGGCAGTTCACTCATATACCGGAAACATTCCGAGACGTTATATACAATCCCGTTTTCCCTGCATCTTTTTACGAATAAATCCATAAGTTCAGCATTTTTATCACTGGACACTTCGTATTCGTTACCGTACTTTTGTTTATATTTCTGCTTCATACCCGGAAAATGCTTATCCAGGGCAGCATAAAAGTATTCCCTGTTGCCCTCTCTTAATGTAAGTCCCATTCCAAAACATATGATGCCGTACACTTTTGCCTTTATGCAGTAATCTAAAATTCCTTCTATATTTTCCTCAGTGTCGTTAATACCGGGCAGTATAGGGTCCAGCCATACAATTGTCGGAATACCGTTTTCCCGAAATACCTCTAATGCCGCCGCTCTTTGTCCGGTAGTGCATACATTAGGCTCCAATACTTTACAAAGCTTTTCATCGTAGGTAGTCAATGTCATCTGCACAACACATTTCGCCTTCCGGTTAATACTTTTTAACAACTCCAAGTCTCTGAGTATTCTATCCGACTTAGTCTGTATGGCCACCCCAAAACCGTAATGATCTATAATCTCCAGACATCTTTTTGTCAGCTTCAGGGTTTCCTCACAGTGCATGTAGGGATCGCACATTGCTCCGGTCCCTATCATGCACTTTTTTCTTTTAGACTTAAGCGAACGCTCTAACAGCTCAGGTGCATTTTGTTTTACCTCGATATCTTCAAAATCGTGCGTAAAATTATAGCATTTACTTCTGCTGTCACAATAGATACAGCCATGAGTGCAGCCCCTGTAAATGTTCATGCCGTTGTTTGAAGACAATATTCCTTTGGCGTCCACAAAATGCATATCAATAACCATGCCTTTCTCTCAAGCTGCGATATTTTCGCAGTACGTCGCTTACTATTTTTTCTTTACCGGAATCCAAATCTCCGAATAATATTTTTCGTCGAATGTTCCCTTGGAATATTTACTTGGATCCTCATACATTTCAATACAATATCCTGCGGCAAGTTCATACCCTTTAAGCGTCGGAAGCCATTCCGAGAAAATCTTGGCATGAACATTCTGCATAGAATCCGGCATAGCTCCTTTGCAGGGAAATACAGCCCATGTAAAAGCCGGTATTGTTTTGGTAACGAAGCCCTCCGGAATATCCTCTATGGGGTTATAAAGATCGGCAATCATATATTCAAATTCATTCTGCTGCATTGCTTCGTCAATATTTATACCAAACATTCCACACACATGCTTACTGTTTCCCTTTTCGCTGTGTTCCTTCCAAAACTCCGGAACCGCTTTATCAGCTCCCTCGTATGGAAATTTCTTAAGCGCTCCGATAACCGTAAAACTGTCTTTTTTTGTCATTCTGTAATCCATAACATAACCACCTTCCAATGATAATTTAATTTTCAGCGGTGCAAATGCTTTAATCATCGTTTTGTTTTTTTGCACCATAGAAGGTGTTGCTCCATGAAATCTGGTAAAAGCCTTCGTAAAACTATCCGGTGAATCCCATCCATATTTTATCGCAATATCGATAACTTTTGCATTGTCCGACGCCAGTTCTTCCGCGGCAAGAGCCAGCCTGCGATTACGGATGTATTCGGAAATTGTATACCCGCACAATAAACTGAAACCTTTTTGAAAATAAAATGCAGATATATTTACATGTCCGGCAATATCTTCTAAGGAAATATCTTCAGTGATATTGTGCTCAATATATTCAATAGCTCCACTAATGGCTTTGGCCCATTCCATATACACACCTCCTGCTGTATGTATAGTCTATCATTGCAAGCTGTGTATGACCCGATTTTACTTGCTAACATTTGTCCGGGATTTCTTCCATGGGCGGTCTTTATTTGTCCAGCCCTTTTCTCTCCAATACTCCACGTCTGCTTCATTCCAGCCGCTCTTCTGCAGCAATAACATAATGTAAAAAAATGCTTTGCTCTTAATTGAAGGTCGTACTTTTCCATAGTTTTTCTTGATTTTTCTTACCAACGAAGATGTCTCTTTATCAATACGCTTTTTCTTTTTGTCACTTACCGTATTCCATGATGTCTGCATAACAGCTATTCCGTAACTGTAGATTTTGGCTACTCCCCAGAAAAACATGCTGTCCGCCATATCCCTATTGGTGCTCTTTATTCCTGCCCCCGCGGCAGTCGAAATGCATACGGCCTGTTTGCTAAACATCTTCTCCTCAGGTCTATGTACCATCCACCTATAACCGTAATGATCCAAAAGCGCTTTCATTGCACCGGTTGCATGGTACACATACACAGGACTTGCTAAAATTATGACATCTGCGTCATCTAACGCTTTTGTAATAGGTTTCAATTTTTCATAATGAGGACACAGCGTTTCGGATTTCACAAAACACGAAGTACAGCCTACACAAAAAGAATCAAAATCTCTCGGCAGAAAAAATTCCGTAATTTCGCCGTTTAATTTCTTTGCAATCATTCTTGCGATATGATAGGTGGAACCTTTGTGACTTTGTCCGTGGATGATGGTTATTTTCATTTTTTACTCCCTTCTGTCTGCGGGCTTCCTGCCAATGTATCTGCATACCCTGCTTTTATAATCAGAATACTCATCTCCAAATATCGTTAATAAATACTTCTCTTCCTGTAATATCTGTAAATGGAGCATGACCATTGCCCAAAGTGAAAGTACCAGTAATACCTGGTTAAAAAACATAAACAAAATTCCCATATACACGCAGTCAAAGGCCAAAAATGCCGGATTTCTGCTGATTTGGTAAATTCCGTTTGTTACCATTTTTGTTTCATCGTCTCTTGCCAGACCGGCACGCCAGCTATCTTTCATAGTTATGACCGCAGCAGCAAAAATAATATCACCTGCAAAACCTATAACCATCCCTATAATACTAACAGTCCGTGAAAATGACACAACTGTCATAACACTCCATACATCGACTATTCCGACCGAATATGTCGCTATTTTCAATATTAATTCAATAAAAAATGTCTTATCTTTTTTACCGCCTTTTGCCATTTGGTCGGTCTGTATTCCTTTTCTTCTTTGTAAGATCATTTTTCCAAAGTAGATTGAATAAAAGATAAGTAATATTATTATGCCTATGATTTTCATGCGCTTTATTCCTTTGATTGTCGAATTTCCTTCCGGTGATTCAAATGAATACCAATATGCCCGATTCCTAAAATGATTACTGCAATTCCAAGAAAAATATTTTTCCCATATATCGCAAGCAGGAAAAAGGCGGCCACAGGTAACGTCGCGCCTGCAACGGGAACTCCAAGAATACTACTGTAGAAATCTGCCATTGTTTTGCTGCTCATAAAATACCTAATCCAATATATCTCATAGAGAGTCATCAATAAAACAGCAGCTAACAGCCAGATACTCCACACACTGATTACGCCAATATTAAAATCCGAAAAAATCAGACATAGTGCGCTGACAGTCACTTCTCCGATTCGCTCCAAAACAAGGAGAACCTTATTCTCATTTATGACATACTTGTCATAATCTTTCGGCTGGTTTTTGGTCCAGATCCAGTTAGGAATCATGAGCATTGCCAGAAAAATCAGTCCAACATATGAAAAGCCAAAATGCATTATTTTATCCTCCGCTTATTTTTTTATTGATTAATTACATTACTCCGCATACTTCTCTAACTCATACACTCTTTCTTTTGTAAGCTCGGCAGCTTTCATAGTCTCTATAAAAGGCTGCATGCTTCCGCCCTCACATCCCGCTCCGGCTGCTTCTACCTCCGCATCCTTAATAGCAATCCATTCGCGTTCCTCCGTTCTTAATGTTTCCATCGCAGTATCATCAAGTTCTGCCTCCAGCAGCTTCCAGACAACATTCAACACGGTATCCCACGTCTGGAATATTTCTTCGCCAATCATATTCATATCTAACTGCGTAGCAGCTTCCTGTAGCTTCACATTAAGCTCTGTGTCACTTTCCTCGGCAAAAGAAATCTCCATTTCAATTCTTTCCAGCAGGCTTTGCTCCTCATACACATAACTCGAAAACCCTTGTTCCATATTTACATTATAGAGCCCATAATACGGAAGTTCCGTTTCCGTAGTGTTTTCCAGGTTATAATAACCAACCCACATTAAATACTCTTCCGGCAGCTCCGCTAACTTTGTGCCCGGAAGGTACAAGTAAAATTCCTCTCCGTCATCCAGTCCGTAGGCAGTTGAATAGATATTGCGGACGCCGTCTATTATCTCCTCTTTTTCCGGCTCATGCTTATACTCAATGGAAGCAAGACTCAGCTTATAAGTGTACTCATCTATCTTTTCCGGCCCATCAAACCTGCCTGTAAATTCACAAAAATATAAGGTCCCGTTTGGATAATTTTCTCCGGTATCTCCCATGTCAGAATCATGGTAATTTCCCCTAAAAGTTCCGTCACTGTTAATAAAAAGGTCAGTTGACCACCCTCCTGCTCCGCTGCTGAAATAAAATACTCTGTCAGACAGGCTATCAAGAGAAAAATCTGATTCTGTATTATCTGCTTGTGATAGTTGTGCGGTTTGCGTTTCTGAGGGTATGGATTCTTTGGATTCTTCTAAATTTTCTAGGTCAGTACCTACTTCTTTAGACTGCTCTTCGCTGTCAGAATTCTTCTCTGTCTGTTCATTGGAAAGTTTTTCGTTTGTTGACTTCTGTATCTGACTGTTGTCCGATTTCTGGCAGGCGGATAATAGCGTTATTGTTAAAAATACAGTTGTTAAAATAATCTTCTTTTTCATTTTGTTTCTCCCTTATGCAATCAAAGTCTCTTCCTCATACAAACCGATTTCTCCATACCAACATACTGTCCATAGTTTGGTATAACTTCGTAACCGATTTTTCTATATAATGCCATAGCCGATACAAGAACTTCTCCGGACTCCAATATAAAATACTTAAATCCTTTTTCCCTGGCTTTCTCCTCAAGCATTTTCATAAGCTCATTAGATATTCCCTGTCCACGATATTCCTTTTTTATAAATACCCTTTTTACCTCTGCGCATTCATCATCATACTTCTTAAAAGAGGCACTTCCTACAGGAATATCATTATCGTAAGCCACAACAACGTCATGAATATCGTCTAATTTATTATATTGAACATACTCGGCTCTATTTTCTTCACCGCCTACAAGTTCATTTAAAAAATCATCTAAACCGTGACACAATTCAATAAAGTCCTGATTACATCCATCTGTGTATTCAAATCTAATCAATGTTCAATGACCTCCTTTTTAATCTAAAATCTTTTACGTTAATCAAACTTACCTGTCTGCAATTAAATTTGACGCACATATTTTCATATGATTATTAACTGTTAGAACACCCCAGGTTTTTTTGTTGGCAGGTGAAGCAGGTGGTATAAAAACAGCTTCTGCAATTATATTACTTTGAATTTTCCCTAAATTGGTAA
>CAMWKB010000057.1 GCA_947174705.1 uncultured Lachnospiraceae bacterium | reverse complement strand
TATGCTGCCAATATCCAAAAACCTTAGATTTTTCAATTTATTCCCACCTTGAGTCTATAACATTAGATTCAAACATCCTGTTAAACCCAAGCCAGCCGTTTCCTGTCGAGGAATTCAACAGCTCCGTAAATATCTCCATTTTTGCATCCGTATTATCTGCAAAGCTAAGCGCCACCGCCTCTATAATTGCAGGTTTTTTCGGCGAACCGAATTCAAATTCTCCATGATGGGACAGTATGCAGTGTTTTAACTCGCTTGCCAAAAATGCAGGGAATCCTTCAATTTCACGAATTTTTTCTCCAACCATCTCAGTTCCTATTACAATGTGACCCAAAAATTGTCCATCGTCGGTATAATCATTTTCCGGAAAAAGAGAAAGCTCTTTTGTCTTTCCTATATCATGGCAGATTGCAGCCGTGATCAGTAAATCTCTTTTTAAAAGCGGATACTGGGTGCAATAAAAATCGCACATTTTGGCTACGCTTAAGGAGTGTTCAAGCAGCCCGCCAACAAAACCATGATGCAGCGTTTTAGCCGCAGATGATTGACGAAAGACCTTAACAAATTCCTTATCTTTTACAAAAAATGCCTGCAACAGCTCTTTAAGATAACGATTCTCAATACTGTCAATAAAACCAAGCAATTCTTCCATCATGGCGTCAATATTTTTACTGCTTACCGGAAGATATTCCGCCGGGTCATACTCACCTTCATGGCAGCGTCTGATTCTTTTCACACTCACCTGCAATGCACCCTGAAAATTGTTGACATCACCGTACACTTGTATGTAGTCAAGGCAGTCAAACTCTTCAATTCCGGCATTATTCGGCTCCCACACCTTAGCGTCTATCGTCCCCGTTTTATCCTGCAAAATCACGTTATAATACGGCTTACCGTTCTTGGTAACCGCCGACTGCTTATGCTTACACAAATAAACATCCGAAATCCGATCTCCTTCTTTATAATCCTTTATATATTTCATACTAACCACCATCCCTTTCTATAATGTAGGTACTTCCCCAAGCGTAACCGCGACCCTCATATTCTGAAATCCGTTCATTCCCTGACGCATAAGCGTAATATTAACAACATCCTCCGGCTCTGCGCTGTACAACAAATTCAGCAGTTCATTATAATTTGTAACTTCCGAAGTTCCCACCCTTGTAATGACGTCTCCACTTTGAATTCCTGCTATCATTGCCGGTGAATCCATTTCAATTTCCTTAATGTAAGCTCCCGCCGGAATACCTGATTCCAGGCTAGCTTCAGGCGGTACATCCGCGCCATGGATTCCAAGGTACGCTCTTTTCTGATCGTTGGACATTTTTGTAATAGTTCTCTTAAGTTCCGAAATTCCGTATGCCGAAATGAGGTTTCCCCTGTCGTCACTATTGTATGAATTATCAATAATACCGACTATCTTACCTTTGAAATTAACAAGCACGCCTGTTGAATTCCGACTTGCATAAATATCCGTATATATAAGCTTATACGCCGAATCCACCTGATCTATCAAAGTACCGGAAGAGGTTATAAAACCATAGCAGATTGAACCGCTGTTTCCCATCGGACTTCCAAGCGCCATAACTGGCGTTCCTGTAAGATTGATCATACTGGAGCCAAGGCTGGCAATATTAATGACATCCATCGTCTCTTCATCTATCGCCAACAGCGGCACTGCCAAAATGGCAAGTCCTGTAGACGCATCCCTTTGTACCACCTCTGCTTCTATACTGGTCTGGTCGCAGAATGTCACGACAATTCTTTCCGCGCCGCTTATATTATTCATACTTACAAGAATCAACATGTCCTGCCCGTTATTGGCAAGAATAATTCCGGATGCGGTCGCCTCATTCTCATAAGTATCATTAAACCAATCCACATCTGAAGTAACTCCGGTAACCGTTACAATCGAGCGGCCGACATCTTTGGCCATGTCCGAAAGTTCTTCATATACCGCCTGATATTCCTTCACCCCGAATGTCACCTGTGAAAGCAATTCCTCTATCTGCTCATTTTCAAGCTCGGCGCTTTCCGCCTCCGCCTCTTCTTCCACCATTTCCTCCGTCAGCATATCCTCCGGATTCATCTCTTCAATAATAGTCTCTTCTGGAAACTGCACCTCCTCCGGCTCCTCCTCAGGATATAACCAGTTATTAATGACCGGCTCCAAGAGCAAAAAGGTCACACACGCCACAAGCCCAAAAAGCACTGCCATCGCTGCAGTTATTATAGTTCTACGCAACAGCTTTTTCTTATTAACCGGTTTTTGCTTAATCCTTTCCCGCAAAAAATCCGACTGCACCAGCGGCGAATACTGTGCCTGCTCTTTATCCGCTGTATCATCTTTATCTATATCCGTCTTATTAACATTTTCATCAGCCATACAACAAAACAACCGCCTTTTTGTATTTTTACAACATGTATGCGTGGACAGGTGCACTTTATACCCAACACAACACATATGTTTAAGTATATCTTTTTCATAGTAAATTTACAACCTTTATGATATTATAATTATAACAGTTCAGCCAGAGCTGCAATTGTCTGGCAAATCATGCTCGCATGAATTGATATTATACCAGTTCAGCCAGAGCAGAATAATCAGCTAAATCATGCTCGCATGAATTTAGCTGACATATTCTGCTCTGAGGGAACGCCCGCATATGAGCAAAAAGAGCTGCGCAGCAGCGGAAAGCGCTGCCAAGCGCGTTTTGCGAATGGGCGTGTGCTGAACGTCCGGGTAGCGCCCACTAAACACCCCCAACCAATCCCCCAGCGAGGTTACAAACATGAACACCAAAGTCCTACGCGTCTTAGAATACAACAAAATAATCGACCAACTAACCGACAAAGCCACCTCCGCCCCCGGCAGAGAGCTTTGCCAGTCACTCACCCCAATGACCGACCTTGACCAAATAAGGCTCGCCCAGACAGAAACCGCCGACGCCCTAAGCCGTCTTTTCAAAAAAGGCTCGACCTCTTTTGGCGGCAACAAAGACCTAAGCTTCAGCATACGCTCTTTAGAAGTCGGAAGTACTCTGTCAATTTCAGAACTTATCAGCATCGCGTCCATGCTCGAAAACGTCAACCGGATCAAATCCTACGGCCGCAGCGACAAGGAAGACGCCCCCACCGATACGCTATCTGACTACTTTAACTCCTTAGAGCCCCTTACTCCTATCGCAAACGAAATCCGCAGATGCATTTTGTCCGAAGAAGAAATTGCCGATGATGCCAGCCCGACTCTTAAACATATCCGTCGGAGCATGGCAATCACCAATGACAAAATCCATTCCCAGCTTACCTCTATGGTAAACGGCTCCTACCGCACCTATCTACAGGATGCGGTTGTCACAATGCGCAACGACCGTTACTGCATTCCGGTAAAAGCCGAATATAAAGGCCAGGTGCCGGGTATGATTCACGACCAGTCATCCACCGGTTCTACTTTTTTCATCGAGCCGGCCGCGGTAGTTACACTTAATAATGAACTAAAAGAGCTTTCAATAAAAGAGCAGGAAGAAATAGAAGTTATTCTTGCAGATTTAAGCGCGCGCGCAGGTGAACATACACAGGAGCTTGCGTCCAACCAGAAGATTATGACTACCCTAGATTTCATCTTCGCCAAGGCTTCTCTTGCTATGTACGAAAATGCGACCATGCCTATATTTAATACCGAACATCATATTAAGCTTAGAAAAGGGCGCCATCCTCTTCTTGATAAAAAAAGAGTTGTTCCCATAGATATAGAACTTGGAACTGACTTTGACTTGCTGGTAATTACAGGCCCAAACACCGGCGGTAAAACCGTCTCACTTAAAACGGTCGGTCTTCTTACCCTTATGGGACAGTCGGGCCTTCATATTCCGGCGCTTGACCGCTCGGAATTATCTATTTTTACGGAAGTTTATGCAGACATCGGAGATGAGCAGAGTATAGAACAGAATCTCTCTACCTTTTCATCCCATATGACGTCCATTGTTTCCATTCTGGAAAATGCCGATGCCGATTCGCTCTGCCTGTTTGACGAACTTGGTGCAGGCACCGACCCTACGGAGGGCGCCGCCTTAGCCATTTCAATTCTGGATTACCTGCACTGTCGGGGAATTCGGACTATGGCAACAACGCATTACAGTGAGCTTAAAGTTTACGCACTTTCCACATCGTTTGTCGAAAATGCCTGCTGTGAATTTGATGTGGAGACACTACGACCCACATACCGGCTTTTAATAGGTATACCGGGAAAAAGCAACGCCTTTGCAATCTCTTCCAAGTTAGGTCTGCCTAACTATATAATAGAGGATGCCAAAAAGCATATCACTGAAGACAAAGAGAACTTTGAAGACTTATTAACCGATTTGGAAAACAGCCGCATAACAATTGAAAAAGAACGACAGGAAATCGCCTCATATAAACAGGAAATCAAATCCCTTAAAGAGCGGCTTGAATCTAAACAGGAAAAAATAGACCAATCCAAAGAACGCATCCTAAGAGAAGCCAATGAAGAAGCAAGGCAGATATTGCAGGAGGCTAAAGAATTCGCGGATGAAACCATACGCACCTTCCGTAAAGCCGACTCCGCTTTGCCCATAAAAGATTTGGAGAAATCGCGGCAGAAAGTACGCGACAAAATTTCCGAAAAGAATGATAAACTGGCTCTTAACGCCGACAAGCCGACGCATAAGCGCCTAAAGCCCAACCAGCTTAAACTTGGAGATTCAGTCAAAGTCGTTTCAATGGGACTTAAAGGCACTGTAAGCTCGCTTCCCGACAAAAACGGTAAAATGTTTGTACAGTGCGGAATTATACGCTCGCAGGTATCTCTGGATGATTTAGTGTTACTTGAAGAAGAAACCGTTACCACTTCCGGCTCTATGCAGCGAACCGGCTCCAGCAAAATAAAAATGTCCAAGTCCTATTCTATTTCAACGGAAATTAATCTCCTTGGAAAAACGGTGGACGAGGCCATTTCCGAACTTGATAAATATCTGGATGATGCTTATTTAGCACACCTTCCAAGTGTCCGTATCGTTCATGGAAAGGGCACCGGCGCGCTGCGTAAAGCAGTCCAGAATTACCTTCGCCGCTGTAAATATGTCAAAAATTACCGCATGGGTGAATACGGTGAGGGAGACGCGGGCGTTACTATCGCGGAGTTTAAATAAAGGGGGAATTTTTCAAATGGTAAGTAAACAAAAAGTATTAATTGTCGATGATGATAACAACATTGCAGAACTGATTTCACTATACCTTACAAAAGAATGTTTTGAAACCATGATCGTAAATGATGGAGAATCAGCGCTAAGCGCCGTAGAGAGCTTTGAGCCCAATCTGATGCTGCTTGATCTGATGCTGCCGGGCATTGACGGTTATCAGGTCTGCCGCGAAGTGCGCACCAAAGCTTCTCTGCCAATTATAATGCTTTCTGCAAAGGGGGAAGTCTTTGACAAGGTTCTCGGTCTGGAACTTGGCGCGGATGATTATATGGAAAAGCCCTTCGACTCCAAAGAACTTGTAGCAAGAGTCAAGGCAGTGCTTCGCCGTTATAAGCCTGCGGTTTCCGTTCAGCCTAATTCCGATGTGAAATGCGTGGAATATCCGGACCTTATTATCAATCAGACAAACTATTCAGTTATCTATATGGGCAAGACAATCGAAATGCCGCCCAAAGAACTGGAACTGCTTTATTTCCTTGCCTCTTCACCTAACCATGTTTTTACAAGAGAGCAGTTACTTGACCAGCTCTGGGGATATGAATATATCGGCGACACCAGAACTGTGGATGTACACATTAAAAGACTTCGTGAAAAAATTAACGATCACGACAAATGGCGGATTGCAACAATCTGGGGTATTGGATACAAATTTGAAACAAGGGCTTAAGCAGCCATAGAAAGGCATTAAACATAAAATGAGAAAGACTTTATATCTGAAATTAATACTTGCATATATAATTTTTGCATTTTTCGGCTTTATTGTGGTTGCCACCTTTGTATCCAGTATGACGCTTGACCATCTTAAAAAGGAAAAAGCCGATTCACTATACAGGGAAGCCACCCTGATTGCCAATACCTACGCTTCCGATCTGTATAACAGCGAAACTACCCTTGAAGCAGTAAAAAGCCAGTTGGACGCCCTTGATACTTACCTCAATGCTTCCGTCTGGATCATTAACCCGTCCGGTCGTATGATACTTGACTCTGCCACTCCCATGAATGTGGAAAATGAAGTGGTAATTGAAAATTTTAACCCAACGGTTACCGAAGGTTCTTACTATACGATTGGAGATTTTTTCGGCACCTTTGACGAAGATACGTTAAGTGTTTTTGCACCTATTACTTCTGACTTTAAGGTAAAAGGTTACGTTGTTATTCACACGCCCATGAGCAGTATAAGGGCGGCCTCCGACAACCTGCTTAATATTTCTTATATAACGTTAATCATACTTTTTCTGCTTTCATTAATCATTCTGATTTTTTTCACAGAAATTGTCTATATACCGCTTCGCAAAATTACGGAAGCCACAGAGCAGTATGCAAGCGGCAATATGCACTATGAATTTTCTGTTGAAAGCGTGGACGAAATGGGGTATCTTGCCGCTACCCTCTCTTATATGGCAAGCGAAATTGCCCGCTCGGAAGATGACCAGAAAAAATTTGTCGCCAATGTTTCCCACGATTTCCGCTCCCCTTTAACTTCAATAAAAGGATATCTTGAAGCTATGTTAGACGGCACTATCCCGGAGGACATGCATGAAAAATATCTGACTATTGTTTTAAATGAAACCGAACGCCTCACCAAACTGACTAACAGCCTTTTGACTTTAAACAACCTGAATACCAAGGGGCTTATGCTGGATAAGACCGACTTCGATATCAACATTATAATCCGCAATGTAGCCGCATCATTTGAGGGCACCTGCCGGATGAAAAAGATTGCCATTGAACTTGTCCTGACCGGCGAAGAAATGTTTGTTACTGCCGACATGGGCAAAATCCAACAGGTCCTTTATAATCTCTTAGATAATGCCATTAAATTCAGTCATAACGATTCAATAATCAAACTCGAAACAAATGAAAAACATAATAAGGTTTTCGTCAGTGTCAAGGACTCCGGTATCGGCATACCCAAAGATAATCTGAAACTTATATGGGATCGTTTTTACAAATCAGATATATCGCGTGGAAAAGATAAAAAAGGGACCGGTCTTGGTCTCTCTATCACTAAAGAAATCATCCAGTCCCATGGTGAACATATTAATGTAATCAGTACCGAAGGCGTCGGTACAGAATTCATCTTCTCGCTGCCGAAGTCAGCTATTGAGGATGAAGATTAAGGCTTCCATAATCAGCAGAATAATTGAAAGGTAAGAACATGCCTGTAATTGGCACTCTATCTCCATTGCAGCCTGTGAAGCTCACCTTGTCTCTGCATATTATTAAAACCATTCTGCCTAAGCGCTTCATAGAGCACAATCGCAACGGCGTTGGAAAGATTGAGTGAACGGATTTCTTCCAGCATCGGAATCCTGATACAGTTTTCCTCATTCTCCACCAAAATTTCTTCCGGTATTCCGGCGCTTTCCTTACCAAACATTATAAAATCGTCAGCACCAAAATCCGCTTCCGTATATATCTTTTTCGCCTTGGTGGTTGCCATCCAAATTTTGGCTCCGGGATTCTCAGTCAGGAATTCATTATAATTCATGTATCTTGTCACATCCAGCTTATCCCAGTAATCCATACCGGAACGCTTAATCGACTTTTCATCCAGATGAAACCCTAACGGCTCAATAAGGTGCAACGAAGTTCCGGTCGCCACGCAGGTCCTTCCGATATTGCCGGTGTTTGCCGGTATTTCAGGCTGATGTAAAATAATATGCATAAATCTATCCCTTCTGCTCCTTCCTTAGCCGCTCTACGAAATCTGCAAGCCTTCCCATCGCTATTTTAAGATTATCCAAAGAGTATGCATAAGAAATACGCAAAAATCCTTCCCCGCAGTCTCCAAACGCGGTTCCCGGTACTGCCGCTACTTTCTCCTCCTGCAGAAATCTTGTTGCAAATTCGTCACTTGTCATCCCAAACTCTTTAATAGACGGAAAAACATAAAATGCGCCAAAAGGCTCAAAGCACTTAATACCCATTTCCTTAAATGCATATAGCAGATATCTTCTTCTCTGATTATATTCTTCCCTCATCTGCGCCACATCTTCATCGCCGTTTCGCAGCGCTTCCACAGCGGCATACTGGCTGGTGGTAGGCGCGCACATAATCGCAAACTGATGAATCTTTAACATCTGCGCAATGATTTCCTTAGGTCCGCACGCATAACCAAGACGCCATCCGGTCATCGCATAAGCCTTAGAGAAGCCGTTTATCAAGATCGCCCTCTCTTTCATTCCGGGAATCTCTGCAATCGAAACATGCTTGTCTTTATATGTAAGCTCAGCATAAATCTCATCAGACATGACATATATGTCATTTTTAATAATTACCTCTGCAATTTCCTCAAGGTCTTTTTTCTCCATAATTGCACCGGTAGGGTTATTCGGAAACGGTAAAACCAAGAGCTTGGTTTTATCCGTAATTGCCTGCTCCAATTCCTGCGCCGTCAGACGAAATTCATTTTCTTCCTTTAACTCTATAATAACCGGAACGCCACCTGCCAGTACTGCACAGGGCTCATATGATACAAAACTCGGCTGCGGGATAAGCACCTCATCCCCCGGATTCAGCATAGCACGCATGGCCGCATCTATACCCTCCGATCCGCCTACCGTTACGAACACCTCATTTAAAGGATTATATTCTACGCCCTGTTTTCTTTTTAAATAATTACAGATTTCTTCTTTTAATTCCTTGAGTCCGGCATTGGAAGTATAGAAAGTGCGTCCTTTCTCCAGAGAATAAATTCCCTCATCCCTTATATGCCACGGCGTATCAAAATCAGGCTCTCCCACGCTCAAAGAAATAACGTCGTCCATCTCGTTTACAATATCAAAAAATTTTCTTATACCTGAAGGTTTAAGACCTACTGCCTTATCTGACAATGGATTTCTCATGGGGTCACCTTCTCTCTTGTATCTTCATATTTTTTCGCAAGAATCGTACCGTGATCCTTATATTTTTTAAGTATAAAATGTGTTGCCGTACTAAGTACCGTATCTAACGTAGAAAGCTTGTCAGATACAAAGCCCGATATCTCTTTTAAAGATTTTCCCTCAAGTGTAACCAGCAGGTCAAAACCGCCTGATATAAGATAAACCGATGTCACTTCAGGATACTTATAGATACGCTCTGCAATACTGTCAAAGCCCTGTCCTCTCTGTGGGGTAACCCGCACCTCGATCAATGCAGTAACCTTTTCAATAGAAGTTTTCTCCCAGTCAATCAATGTATGATAGCCGCAGATAATGCCTTCGCTCTCAAGCGCTGCAAGCTCGTTCACAATATCAATTTCCTCCACGCCCAGAATAACCGAAAGTTCTTTAGTATCAATCCGGCTGTTTCTTTCAATCACTGTCAATATTTTTTCTCTCATAAATTTATTACCTGTCCTTTCTAGATATGTTATATATTTGATCCATCTTTGGCGGCTCCAAGAAACGTCTCTCTTCTTCATTCAAAATTACCCTGTCGTTTCCCGCCGTAGTCTTACCCACTATAGCCGCAGGAATTCCCGCTTTGTCAAGTTCTCTTACAAGACCAGTTCCGTCCGTTGCAGTCATTAGAAGGCTGCCTCCCGACAACAGTTCATATGGATTCAGGTCGTAAAACTCACAAATCTCTATAGTCTCCTGACGAACCGGCAATTTCTTCAAATCGATTTCCAGTCCAACGCCAGCGCCATCTGCCATCTCCCACAAGGCTCCGAAGATTCCGCCCCATGAAACATCGTGCATACCGCAGACGCCGGACTTAACGGCGGTGGCGGCCTCCGGCACTACCGAAAGGAAACGTTCAAATTCCATCGCTTCTTCTATCATTCCTATAGGATATCGGGTAATTAATTCTTCCTTGTGCTCTCTTGCAAGCCTTACTGTACCCTCAAGTCCTATCCACTTACTTATTATTACATCCTGTCCGGCTCTTATAGCATGACCGTCAGTCTCGTTTCCCCGCATATTAAATTTACTGCGCTTACCTACGCCTGTCACCGTAAGTATAGGAAGGTTTATACCTGACATCACATCCGTATGCCCTCCCATGATCTGCACGTTATGAAGCTTCGCTATCTCCTCAGTCTGCTTCATCATAGCCTGAAGTTCCTTCTCCTCAGCCTCTTCAGGAAGTAAAGCTGAAATCATAATTCCGATCGGTTCAGCTCCGGCTGCGGCTACGTTATTGAGCGCCTTATGTATTCCATAGCAGCCCACCATATCCATAGGCGCGCTGACAGGATTGGTAGAAATAACAGTTTCCGTATCTTCATCAAATGACAAAACGGCGCAGTCTCTCCCTACGCCTGCGCCGCATAAAACTTCTTCTCTTTTTGTCTTTATATTTCTTAAAACGGAACGAATCAGAACATTTTCCGATATCTTACCAATTCTCATAATACTTTATCCGCCTGTTATGACATATTAATTATCCCCAAAATTTGCGGCGTTACTTAATCCGGAGACTATTCCGCCGGTTGTTCCTGAGCTGCCGCGTCTGCTGCAGCCTGTGCCGCTGCTGCATCTGCTGCTGCCTGAGCTGCCGCCGCCGCTTGTGCTGCTGCCGCTTCTCCTGCTGCCTGCGCCGCTGCCGCATCTGCAGTTGCCTGATATGCCCCCGCTACGGCTTTGACCTGATCAATGCTGTTAGTGGCAACAGCCCCCATAATTGCATTATATGCCGCCGGATCTGCAGTTGCAACTCCGACCGTAGCGCTTCTTGGCGCCTGATTGTACGTGCTGCTGTTAACCTGTTCCCTGCTGACTTCAACGCCGTCAACAGTAACAACTTTCCATAACTGTGCCTTATATCCGATATGCGCAGACTGAACCGAGCAATATCCAACCGGAAGAGACTCGTTAGTATATATAACCTCCGTATCCGGAACAAGCTTCTCAAGAACTACACTCTCATAAGTAACTTTCCTGTTACTGTCTCTCGTCTCCACTCCGTATATCGTAAAAGTAATATTTTTATCGGGAGTTGTCTGACCTTCTATATAAATCGGATATTCCAAATTATTAACAAACTTAAAATCTTTTCCTGAGGATTCTGCAATCGCTGCATCAGCAGAAGGATCTACATAAGTAACAATCATAGAATGGTTGTAACGCTGCGTCACTTCCAACTCCGCCTGAAGCACCGCATTATATAAGGTTGTAGACACCTGACAGATTCCGCCGCCGAGACTGTCCACTACCATACCATTCACATAAGAACCTGCCATATAATAACCATTTGCTTCTGTAAACGGAGAAACCGCTTCATATGCAGAAAATTCATCTCCCGGATACAAGGTACACCCGTCAATCAGACTACAGCCATTGCTCACATTTGCGCTTCTTGACTGACCGGATGTAGAGTAACTGGTGGTAAAAGTTCCAAGAACATCTTTTACCATAGAGAGTTCTTCCTTACTGCCCCTTGGTTCAACTATATTTATTACCAGATTGACGTCTCCGACCTCACCGTTCCACTCGCTTGTCAGATAATCATAAACCGCATCCGCAGATGCATCTAAATCCACTTCAATACCGGTCTGGCCTTCGGTAATTTCAAAAGCTCCGTCTACCCTTTTTAAAGCTGTATCAACAGCCGCCTGATTGTATGCAGCGCCATTTTCTTCAATAAAAGATTTAATCTTACTTTTATCAAAATCAAACTCTACATCATAAATCTTATTTGAACGCTGCAAATCCTTAAGCGCCTTATAGCACTGTACAATATTACCTTTCTTCCCAAGGCTTGCCGCTTCATCAATTATCTCTTTATTTTTCCACTTAAGACCCAGTTCAGACGCCGTTACGGTAATGGTTTCATCATCTATGGCGTGCATTACGATTTCAGTATCTGCAAACGAGTCCACATACGCCTGTACTTCCTGCTTAGCCTCCGAAGCAGTCATACCTTCCAAATTTATGTCATCTGCATATATTCCGGCTTCAATCTTATCATTAGTTTTCTCTTTAGCATTTACATTCAGTGTAACACCGGAAATACAAATACCAGCACACAACGCAATCATAATAATGCGTTCTCTCCGAATACCTCTCATAAAACTCCCCTTGCTCCTTTCTCAGCCTGCGATGTTTGGGCCTGATGCCAACGGCGTCAGCACAAACTCGCGGTTGAAAGAATGCAATTCTTTCAACCTCTTCATTGCCTAGATGAAAAAAATATGTTAAACTTAAACTCGTTATAACTATACCGCCACACTTACCAAAAGCGGAACCACCATAGCTAAAATAAGTATTATGATTATGACAGCAGATATTATCTGTCTTGATTTTCTATTATGCCACGAAAACATAAGCACAACCTCCTCTATTACTGAAAGGATATTATATATGAAATTTCCTCTTTTTGCAAGTTTTATTGTCTTTACTATATGGTTTAATTTTCAGCTTGCCAGACGTAACCGTATTGACGGCGACCCGATTCAGAAATTCTGGGCAAGGGAGCACCGTGCCAATAATACTAAGAAGAAACCGCTTGATGACCTTGAGTATATCACAATACCCCTTGAAAGCCTTCCCATGCATATTCTGCCGGAAGATGAGCAGATTGCCGAATATCAGGACACCGTGAAATATTTAAGCGGAGTCTCAATAGTCAATTTTACCGGCATAAGCAACACCGATTTGAAACTAAGATACGGTGCGCCCAACCTTGACCGCTTATCACGCTTCGACCAAAATTATACCGTACTTGCAAGAACATTAAACAGCTGGGCTTCCTGTCTGTACGAAAAAGGTTATGTAAAAGAGGCCCGCGAAGTTCTCGAATTTGCCGTATCTACCAGAACCGATATAAGCGCATCCTATAAACTGCTTTGTACAATTTATAAGGAAGAAAATACTCCGGAAAAAATCCATAATCTCCATACCGTTGCCGAATCAATCACTTCAGCAACTAAACAGACTATCGTCCGTATTCTACAAGAATCTGATATATAATACGGCTTGCTTCACTGCGGGTAAGCTTTTCCACGTCATAATCTACTTTTATTTTATGCTTGTCCAACAACTTATATAACTGTTCTTTTTGAGGAATTGTAATCGGCGTATCCGGTTTAGCATTATATGATAGCAGTTTCGGTTTAAACACATCCTCATGACCTTCATAAAAAAGTTCTGCCAGTTTATAATAAAGTTCAGACGTAGCCTTTGCATCGGCAAGCGCCCGATGCGCGCTGTGCTCAATCTCAAAATGTCTGCACAGAAATTCCAGACTGCGGCTTTCTAAATCAGGTAAAAACTTACGCGCTAATTTCAACGTATCTATCCCAAACTTTTCAAATTTTAACCGCTGGTTAATTGCAGCCTTTTTCACGAAAGAATAATCAAATGACACTCTATGCCCAAGCAGTATATCATCACCGATAAAATCGATTAGTTTAGGTAATATCTCCGTAATATCCGGTGCATTACTTAACTGCTCATCCTTAATTCCGGTAAGTGCGATAATGCGCTCTTCAAGCGGTCTTTCGGGATTGACAAAAGTCTCCATAAAATCGACAACTTCCCTATCCTTGACCTTAACTGCGCCTATTTCTATAATTTTGTCTTTCTTGGGGTCTAATCCTGTTGTCTCTAAATCAAGGCATACATATGAATCTATCATTTCAATTCCTTCATTAATGCTCCGTCTGCACAAATTTATTTTTCACCCTATGTCCCGTCTCGTTTTAAGCCTTCTTATTTTGTTTATTATTTCGTTTCTTATAGTCTGCACACTGTGCCTTAAGGAAACATTCATCGCATTTGGGCGTAGGCGCCTTGCAAATCTGGCGTCCCAAAGTAATTATCTGAATATTCCAAAGAATCCAATGGTCCTTTGGCAGAACCTTCATAAGCTCCATCTCTACCTTAACAGGGTCGTCCTCCTTAGTAAGTCCGAGTTTCTTGGAAATACGCTTTACATGGGTATCCACTACAACGCTTGGCTCGTGAAAAATATTTCCGCGTATGACATTCGCCGTTTTACGGCCCACACCTGACAGCGATGTCAGTTCCTCAATAGAGCTCGGCACCTCTCCCCCGAACTTATCACGCAAATCCTTGCAACAGGCAATAATATTTTTCGCCTTATTATGATAAAAACCGGTAGAGTGGATGTCCTGCTCAAGCTCCTTTAAATCCGCGTTGGCAAAATCATCTATGCTGGTATATTTGCGAAACAAATCCTCGGTTACAATATTAACTCTGGCATCCGTACACTGTGCACTTAATATCGTGGCAATAAGTAACTGCCATGCATTATCATGATGCAGATAGCAGACATAATCGGTTCCGTAATGTTCATCAAGCAAATCAAGAATTTCTTTAGTATTTTTATTCATTTGTATTGTCTGCCTCCTTTAATGAATCCAAATTTGTTATTACCGTATATTCAGCCGCATAAGTTACAGCATTTCGCTTTTTATAATCAAATAACACCATGCATGGTGCGTCTAGCCTTTTCATGCGCTTACTTATGTCCTCCTCCCATACCGGATAATCAAATACCTCGATATGCGTCATCTTTCCAAGCTGCCTGCTGTCATAATCGGAATATTCGGGGAGATAGATTCTTTCCTTTTCCTCCCGCTCATAAAAACGCCGGATAAGCGGCTTATAGTCTGTTATATTTTTCACAAATTCCGGCCTGCTCTTTATATTCTCTCTCAAGTATAAATCAAAAGTCAAGAGCTGCCGCATCAATTCTTCGTTAGCTGAAAGCTTCGTGCTCATCGCATATTCAAGCAACGCCTGATAGCGATAACTCCTTGACGGCGTCATCAGCAGATAACCCTTCTCCCTGTAAAAATCAGCAAGCCCCGCATACATTTCAAATGCGGTGTCAAATGCGGTCTGAAGCACCGGCAGAGTGGACTCAAACTGATTACTGTTATAATATACTTCCACCATCTCCTCAATCCTTTTCAGACTGAGAATATTATCATAAGAAAGCCACTTAGTGGAAAGCACCTCGTATGGCGGCTCGTCTGTATACTTAAGCTCATAATCCTTGGCCTTTTCATGCATAAAAGCCCCCTTAAGCACTTTTAAAAAGCCAAGCTGAAGCTGCTGCGGATGCATTTCATAGACAGTATTGAATGAATGCTTGAAGCTATCGTAATCCTCATATGGAAGTCCGGCTATTAAGTCCAGATGTATATGGATGTTGTGATTGTCCGTGATTTTTTTCACTGTTTCACGTAATTTATCAATATCGCTTACCCGCCTGATTTCATTAAGCGTATCGGGATTGACAGTCTGGACACCTATTTCCATCTGCACAAATCCCGGACGCATTTTGCTTAGTACTTCTATTTCTTCATCCGTAATAAGCTCAGCCGCAATCTCAAAATGAAAATTTGTGACACCATTGTCATTTTCCGCTATATACCGCCAAATTTCCAGCGCGTTTTCTTTATTACAGTTAAAAGTCCTGTCTACAAATTTAACCTGCTTCACATTGTTATCTAAGAAAAACCTGAGTTCTTTTTTCACAATTGATATGTCCCTAAGGCGTACCGTCTTATCAATGGAAGAAAGACAGTAACTGCACCTGTAGGGGCAGCCGCGGCTGCTTTCGTAGTATATAATTCGGTTTTCAAATGTAGATAGGTTGTCGTATAGAAATGGGAGCTTGGAGATATCGGTGGGCTGTCTGGGTGGCGTGTGGTGAAACTCTCTATTGTAATTCGGTGTATTTTCGTTTGGGGTGTTTAAATAGCCGCTGTATATATTATCCGTTTTATTTGTTATGCGATATACAATGCCCTGTATATCATTTAAACTTTTAATCCTATGGGCTACCTCTTTTTCTACTTTGTTCTCTTCTATTCCCGCACAATCTCCTACGCTTAAATAATACTCCACAATTTCCCGAAAAGTCTCTTCCCCCTCGCCTATCATAATACCGGTCACCATAGGATATTTCATCAAAATCCCATCCGCATCATAAGACACTTCCGGTCCTCCCAGCCAGATATCCGCCTCAGGCAGTATCTTAGGCAGCTCCACCAGCAGAATCCCTATTATACTGCGGTTCCATATATAGCAGGAAAAAGCAATAACATCCGGTTTCCTGTAATAAATATCGGCAAGAATTTCTTCCGTTTTATTATTAATCGTATATTCCGCAATCTCAATAAATTCTTTAAACTCTTCACCTGCATATGCCCTAAGACTGTATACGGCAGGATTGGAATGTATGAATTTTGCATTTATTGCAGTAAGGAGAATTTTCATACTTGTTATTATTCCTTCAAAAAATGTGTTTAAATGATTACGAAAAATGGTCAAGAGTAACAAACTTATATGCCTAAAACATATCTTTTGACGCACGAATCTTATAACAGTATAACACATTCGCGAATTTCAGCCAATAAAAGCGTTGTCAAGTGTTATTTTTACTTAATTCGATGCTAATTTTGCTTAATTCAGTATTATTTTTCCTTTTTCACCTTATTTTCTTATTTAATATATATAAATCCAAATACAAGCCGCAATAGCAAGTGTATCCCGAAACTTTTCTATTGCCTTAAATGGTAGATATTCCCTACGGAAT
>CAMWKB010000056.1 GCA_947174705.1 uncultured Lachnospiraceae bacterium | reverse complement strand
CGCAGACATAGCATTTTTAAGGTTTTGCAATTTTTTTTTAGATTTTTTATAAAATTTTATTTTATTCAATTTTTCTCTAATCTTCTGACCAGATAACAGAATTCGTCTTTATATTCATCGGATTTGGTATCTATTGTTTTTAACCTGTCAATAACAGAGCGCATGTCTGCATTGCCTTTATAAGAACTCTTGCTTACAACCAATCCGAATTCGGCTACTGCCATTGCAAACTGCATATCCTGATTTGGAGCACTTACGTATTTACTTTTATCCACCGGATATGACTGAAGTTTACTCGTCGTACTTCCCGGCTCTTTATAACGGATATTTACGGTGAACCACTCTTCATTCGGCAATTTCTTTGCTTTGGCATATTTTAAGTCGGTTCCTGAATAAGTTGTTGTAGCGTCTGCTGTCACAATCTCATATAGAGCCGTTACTGTGTGTCCTGCGCCGACTTCTCCGGCATCCTTGGTATCGTCTGCAAAATCCTGTTCTGCAAGCTGTCTGTTTTCATATCCAATCAAACGATATCCCGTTACAACACTGGGATTAAATTCCACCTGAAACTTTACGTCCTGAGCCACTGTTACAAGAGTAGCTCCCATTTCCTCTACCAGAACCTTCTTAGCTTCCGTCAGTGAATCAATGTACGCATAATTGCCATTTCCTTTATCAGCAAGGGTTTCCATCTTGTTGTCCTTGATATTTCCGCTTCCAAAACCAAGCACTGACAAATACACTCCTGATTCTTTTTTCTGCGTTATCAAATTTTCCAATTCTTCCTGTGTAGTCAGCCCTACGTTTAAGTCGCCGTCAGTTGCCAGAATTACCCTGTTATTTCCGCCCTCAATAAAATATTTCTCTGCAATACTATAAGCCGTAATAATTCCTGAGCTTCCGTACGTAGAACCGCCTGCTTCCAGACTGTTTACCGCATTAAGGATTTCCTTATGTTCAGAGCCTTTTACGCCCTCCAGAACCACCCTGTCCTGACTCGCATATGTAACGATGGATACCCTGTCCTTAGCAGTCAGATTCTCCGTAAGCAGTGAAAAGGATTTCTGCAGCAATGGCAGCTTATCATCCGAATACATGGAACCAGATACATCCAGCAGGAAAACAAGATTAGACGCTGAACTTTCCGAAAAATCTATATCCTTTGTTTTAAGTCCGACCATTGCGATTTTGGTATTTTCGTTCCAGGGACAGTCGGCAATCTGTGTTGTCACACCAAAAGGCTCTCCCTTTTTCGGCTTCGCATAATCATAATTAAAGTAATTCAACAGCTCCTCAATTCTGACAGCCCCGTCAGGTATCTCATCAATGCTGTATCCGTCTTCTATCATCCTGCGAAGATTACTGTAAGAAGCCGTATCTACATCTGCCGAAAATGTAGAGAGCGGATTAATGGAAGCCGCCGTAAATCCCATTTCGTCAATTTCGTTATATTCTTCCGTATTGGGTACTTCATAATAATAAGGTTCCAAACAATCCTCTTCATATTCATAATCATAATAGTATGGAGCGCCCTGGATACCATTTATTGAATTATAAGCGCCGCCACTCATAGAATTTTCTCCCGGTGCACAGTCCGCAGATGCATACCCTGAAACGTCATAATCTGAGTTATAGTAACCTTCCGATGCTTCAGCGGCAGGTGCTTCGGCACTGTCTACATAATAATCCGATTTCACAGGTGCTCCGTTATCTGCCGGCGCATAACTGCTGGTTTGATTTTCCTTCGACGCTCCGCACCCTGATAACGTGCTAAGGGTCATTCCAACTGTCAGTATCAAACAAATGCTCTTTTTGGTCAAAACGTGACCTGTTACTTTTTTCACAATAGACTTTTCTTCCCGGTTAGTTATTTTTTTCATAATAAATTCCTCCCTTTGTTTCGTATCATTGCCTTGATATAATAGATACGATCGGGGAGGAATATTTTTATGGGTTTTTTTGTAAAAATTTTAATTTTTCTTTGCACTTACAACAACGAATCTTCCGTTTGCGTGAGCTCCTGTACTTTGTGAATCGCTATTCTTCTCATACCGCAAAGACACCTCATAGCTTTCTCCAACCTTCAAAACCTTCTTTTCCCTGATTTTCTGGGTGAAATCATAACTTGTATCAGAATTACATATGATACTTAACTCAGCTCCGGCATTTAATAATCCGTCTTTATCTGACTGTTTTATTACAGCACTATATATAACTTCTTCACCGGATATTGAAGCCTCTGCAACCTCTATAACTACGCCATTCAAAATCTGCCCGTTTTCCAGTCCGGCATATATTGCCTCATCTGCCATTGCAACGTTTTCTTTCTCCTCGGATAAAGCGGAATCAGACGACTGCTTTTTCAATGAATCCTCTTTTGAAGCAGATGAACCATTTGTTGCAGTTGAAGCGCTTTCTCTTTCTGACGATTGTGTCACATTTATACTGTTATCCATATCTGCCGCTTCTGCCTCTTCTTGCTCTGCCATTATTTCTGCTGCAGCTGCTTTGTCCTCGTTTAACGCCATATCTGATTCAGCTGTAATATTCTCACTTGGCGCCATTTCCGCTGCATCCGCCATACCTTCGTCCGCCGTCATTTCTGACGCAGCTGTCATATTTGTGGTACTGTCATTCATACTATTATCTGCCGCGGGAGCAAACGACGCGCCACTGTAATTACTCTTACGTCCTCCAAGATTTCCTATTACAAGTGAAATGGCCGGTATTATAAGTACAACGCATACACACGCCGCTGCAAGAGTGCCCCATTTTCTCCAAACTGCTCTTTTTCCAAAGTTATATCTGTTAACGGATATTGCCGCCGCATCTGAAACAGACGCAGCTATTTTTTTATCCGACAGCCCCGCCTCAATACGGTTCCATAAATCAGGTACTTCATTTATTTTTAATTCTTTAAATTCACGCTCAAAATCCCGTTTCATAACCACACCTCTTTAACTTCTTTATTGCACTTTGATATCTCCATGTTACCGTTCCCATAGGGAGCTTTAACGCCTGCGCTATTTCCTGGAACGTCATTTCTCCCAGAATTTTCATATTCATTATCTGTCGTTCTTTTTCACCAAGCCTTGCCAGTGTCTCCTTAATCGATACATCTGCAATGACTTCTTTTTCCACCGGGCTCTCATGCCCCGGCGACTGCCCCGACAATTCCTCGGGCTCTATATCATTTAAAAGCTCGCTCGCTTCTTCTTTTCTATATTTTCTCAAATAATCAATCGCCATATTCCTTGCAATAGCGCCCATCCATGCTTTATGACCTCTGCCGCTCTGGTAATAATCAGCCTTATCCCACAGCTTTATAAAAAAATCGCTCGTCACGTCTTCCGCGCTTTCTTTATTTTGCAAAACATCCTTGACTATTGCATAGATTAAGCTTATATATGCTTCATAAATCTCCTGCAGACCCTGCTTGTCTCCCTGCCGGATTTTATTCATGGCGGCGTCAAATTCTTTGTCCGTCATATGTATTCCTTTCTTAAAAAATAGATGATTGCGAAAGTTTGTTTCACAATCACCTATTAGTTATCTTACATCTTGGTCAGTCTGTCAACTGCCTCTACTGTATTTTCGTAACTTCCAAATGCAGTAAGTCTGAAATATGTTTCGCCGCTTGGGCCGAAGCCTGAGCCGGGGGTGCCGACTACATTGGCGTTTTCAAGCAGGTAATCGAAGAATTCCCAGCTTGTCATGCCTTTTGGCGCTTTTAACCAGATATATGGAGCATTTACGCCGCCTGATACGGTATAGCCCGCAGATTTTAAACCATTCAGGATGTAAGCGGCATTTTTCATATAATAAGCAACCAGCTCTTTTGTCTCTTTCTTTCCCGCCTCGCTGTAAACAGCTTCTCCGGCTCTCTGGATAATGTAGGGTGCGCCGTTGTATTTGGTGCCATGACGTCTTGCCCATAATGAATGTAAGGCTACGTCTCCTACTTTTAACTCCTTCGGTATTACGGTAAATCCTAAACGTGTACCCGTAAATCCTGCATTTTTGGAAAATGAGCGAAGCTCTATTGCACAGGTTCTTGCGCCTTCGCACTCATAAATTGTATGCGGTACATTTTCTTCAGAAATATATGCTTCGTATGCGGCATCATAAATAATTACCGAACCGTTTTTATTTGCATAGTCTACCCATTCCTGAAGCTGCGGTTTGGTAATTGTTGAGCCGGTAGGATTGTTAGGGAAACACAGATAAATCAAATCCGGAACCTGCTTTGGCAGTTCGGGAGCAAAATTATTTTCTGCAGTACACGGCATATAAATTACATCGCTCCAATTTCCAGTTTCGGCATCATAAGTACCTGTTCTGCCCGCCATTACATTGGTATCAACATAAACCGGATAAACCGGGTCGCATACTGCAATCTTGTTATCCACACTGAAAATTTCCTGGATATTTCCAGAATCACACTTTGCGCCATCGGAAACAAAAATCTCATCTGCTTCTATATTACAGCCTCTTGCTTTATAATCATTTTCGGCAATGGCCGTCCTTAAAAATTCGTATCCCAAATCAGGCGCATATCCCCGGAAAGTCTTGGCATCCGCCATCTCGTCTACTGCGTTGTGCAGCGCCTTTATGACTGTTGGTGATAACGGCTGTGTAACGTCGCCGATTCCCAAACGTATAATCTTCTTATCCGGATTCGCCTGCGCATAAGCATTAACTTTCTTTCCTATTGTGGAAAAAAGGTAGCTCCCCGGTAATTTTAAATAATTATCATTAACTTTAACCATTGTAACTCATTCCTTTCTTTTCCATTATCTTATCCGGCGTACCTTAATAATCATATTCTCCTTCAAATGCAGTTACGGCCGGTCCTGTCATATATACAAGGTTGTTTTCGCGATCCCATTCAATTTCGAGTTCGCCACCTAATAGTTTAACAGTAACGGCTTCATCAGTCAAATTATTTAGTATGCTTGCTACAACCGTAGCACAGCATCCCGTTCCGCAGGCAAGCGTCTCTCCGGTTCCGCGCTCCCATACGCGCATACAGACATTTTTTCTGTCTATAATTTGTACAAACTCGGTGTTAGTCCTGTTAGGAAAACATTCGTGATTCTCAAAATACGGGCCAATCTGCTCTATCTCCAGATTTTCCACATCATCCATAAATACAACCGCATGAGGATTGCCCATTGACACGCATGTCATTTTATATTCTTTTCCACGCACCGTAATAGGTTCGCTTATCAAATTGTCTTTACCCGTATTCGCTATTACCGGAATATTTTCAGGCTTTAATTCAGGCGCTCCCATATTTACCCTGACGGTATCTACCTTACCGTCTTTTATAAAAAGTTTAAGATATTTAATCTTCCCGCAGCTTATGACACTTATGTCGGTTTTGTCTGTCATGCCTTTATCATACACATATTTCGCAACACAGCGTATTCCGTTTCCGCACATCTCAGCCCTGCTGCCATCCGCATTGTACATTTCCATCTCAAAATCCGCTTCATCCGACGGGTTAATAAATATTGCGCCGTCTCCGCCGACACCGAAATGTCTGTCGCTGATTTTCCTCACCAAATCCGGTTTATCTTCCTGTGCGATTTTTACTGTGGCGCCGTTTATGTATATGTAATCGTTGCCGCAGCCTTGCATTTTGGTAAATTTCATTTTCAGGGGCCTCCTTTCGGTTATGGGTCATTGATATATTATACCACAGTCCTTATTATTCACAACAGTTGTTCTGCAAAACTTATTTCTTTATAATTTTTTCTTTGTTATTTTTGTCTGTTTTTCGTATATTTTTTTATTTTATTTTATAAAAATAAGTATTTACAATCTTTTTATATGTGTGCTATGATAGTGAAAAGCATAATTTTCTTTATAACCAGTCTTTTATTCTAGATACAATCTATATATTTTAGTTTCAGAAAATCCATGCTTTTATTCCAAATTAATTCTAAACAAGCAGGAGGGTCTGAAACAGCCCTCTGGCGACTAAAAACCTGTTGCAAAATACGTTTTATCAAAAGGGAGGGCAATATATGAACAAAGAACAAACATCAGGCTTCGAAGATCAGTCTTATGCAAAAGCAAATGCACAACGCAAATACAAGGATAGCATATTCCGTATGCTGTTTAAGGAAAAGGAAAACATGTTAAGCCTCTATAATGCGCTTAATAAGACGGTATATACGGATATAGAAAAGTTGGAAATCACGACACTGGAAAATGCTGTTTATATGAATTACAAAAATGATATTTCCTTTGTGTTTGATTATGAACTGATGTTGTATGAGCACCAGTCCAGCGTAAATCCTAATATGCCGTTTAGGGATCTGATTTATGTAACAAAAGTGCTGCAAACAATAACAAAAGATGAAAATCTATATGGACAGACATTAATTAAACTGCCAGCGCCAAGGTTTGTTGTATTTTATAACGGAACCAATGAGCAGCCTAAACAGCAGATATTAAGACTGTCGGATGCATTTCACAAGAAACAGGCGTTTCCAGAGCTTGAACTTTGCGTAACAGTATATAATATAAACTGGGGCAATAATCAGGAGCTGATGGGCGCGTGCCGTACTTTAAGGGAATATGCGCAGTATGTGGAGCAGGTTAGGATATATGCTAAAGAACTGCCCTTTAATGAAGCTGTTGAAAAGGCAGTGGATTATTGTATTAAGAATGGGATATTGGCCGACTTTTTGTCAAAGAATCGAGCGGAGGCGATAGAAATGAGCATATTTGAGTATGATGAAGAAAAACATATGAAAAGTGAGCGGGAATGGGCTTATAAGAATGGACATGCGAAAGGATTGGAGGAAGGTGAACAGCGACTTATTAAACTGCATCAGCTTCTTTTAAATGCCGGAAGAAATGATGATCTGCTTCGCGCTATTAATGACAAGGATTATCGGGAGCAATTATATAGAGATTATAATTTATAGGTTAACTTTACACAACCTCTTTCCCACACATTTTGACAATCACATCAAGCTTATGCTATAATATATTCTGTATATATAGGAGGCAAACCTATGGACTTTAACCCAAATACACAACCGGATCCTAATCCGGATTTGCAAAATGAACAAACGACAACGCCTGATCAGAGCACTACAGAGTCCTCTGTTAATAGCAATGTCTATTATTCTGGCGAGAACAGTCCTTATATTGGTAAGGATAATTCTGTAAATGACAATGGTTCATATAATAATTATAATCAAAACACTAATGACAATAGCGGTAATTATAATATAGACAACAGTAATAGCGGCTACAATAATTATAATACTAATAACAATAATAGCGGTTACAATAATTACAATTCAAACAACAGCAATAACAGCTACAATAATTACAACCCAAACATCAATAATTATATTCCAAATAATAGCAACTATAATACAAGCAACAACGGATACAACAATCCTCAAGGCAACTACCCCTACTACGACCGCAGCGCATACCAGCGTCCGCTCGCAGAACCCGGCAGCAGTTTTGCTACCGCGTCAATGATTATGGGAATTATATCTATAATTGCAAGCTTCACATTTACGGTATATCCGGCCTTCGTTCTGGGAAGTATTGCAATTGTTCTGGCACTGCTTTCTAAGGGCAGACGTCCCAAGCTGCTTAGTAAGGCGACTGCCGGAGTGATTTGCGCAACTTGCGGACTTGTGATAAATACGGTTATAGTTGCCGTCTGCATGGTGCTTTTATTCACTGATCCGGATGTCAAAGCTGAGGTAAATAAAACATTCGAAAAACAGTACGGCGTGACTTTTGATGAAATGTGGGATGAACTAATGGAAGAAAACGGATTTTGAAAGGAGTAAATTATTATGATCAATGGTATTAGTTTTTCAGCAAATCCTCTTTCTTATTCTTATAATACTGCCAATACAGGCAGCGCTGCTGACTATGAAGCTTATTCAGGAGCTATACCGCAGCCTCTGGAAGAGGGTCAGGAGCATAAGGTTATCCGCAATCCCGGCGAATCTACCGAAAAGCAGGCAGGAAAGAAATCTTCTCCTGCAGAATGCGAGACATGCAAAAACCGAAAATATCAGGATGGTTCTGATGAAAATGTCTCATATAAAGCAGCTGCGCATATTTCCCCGGATGCTGCGGCATCCAGAGTCATGAGCCATGAGCAGGAACATGTTTCAAATGCGTATAAAGAAGCAGCCGAGAACAATGGTAAGGTAGTCTCATGTAATGTGTCGCTCAAAACCTCGGTCTGCCCTGAATGTGGCCGTACCTTTGTTTCCGGCGGAACTACTGCAACGCAGATTAAATATTTTAACGAAGATAATCCTTACCAAAAAGATATGAAATCCTCTGATGCCGTTAATAAGTATCGTGGCATGAATGTGGATATTGCATGTTGATATTTGATTGGAGTTTACATTATGGAAAGCAGATATAAATCTTCAGCGGAATTGAAGGCGATTGCCAAAGAGCATATGTTTAATAAATATGGCACTGCCATCGGAGCTATGGTCATAGTCTCTATGATAACTATGTTTGTATCCTTTTTTTCAAGCATTTTCATAGATACAAAAACTATAGCAGGAATAATATTAAATCTTCTTATTTCATTCGTAATTTCAGTTCTGACCGGCCTTTTTACTTCGGGTCAAAGATATTTTTACCTAAAAATATCCTGTGACAGACCGGTTACAATAAGCGATGTTTTTTATGGGTTTAAATTATTTCCCAATAAAGCAGTTTTAATACAGCTATATTTATCTATATGGATATACGTCTCAATGCTTCCAATGACACTTATGTCATATATGGTTACACGCAATCCAAAAAATTCATTGTATATGCTTTTTTATTCTCTTGCGATGATTTTTTATGGCGTTGTGACTGTGATTCTGTCATTAGTTTACTCACAGGCCTTTTTCCTTCTGCATGATTTTCCTAACTATTCTGCCAAAGAATTGTTAGCCATGAGCAGGCAGTTAATGAAAGGCAGCAAAGGCAGACTTTTCTATTTGAATGTAAGTTTCTTTCCTTTGATGTTACTCGGTCTGCTATCCTGTGGAATCGCCTATCTATGGCTGGTTCCATATATGAATGCAACAGCTTCCGAATTCTTTCTGGATTTGATTCAGAACAGCAATCGTCAACAGTAAAAAACATGACATATTAAAAGTGCCGGATTAATTTCCGACACTTTTCCATTTCAGATATGCATTTATAAAAGAATCTATTGAGCCGTCCATAACGGCGTCTACATTGCCTGATTCTTCGTTTGTTCTATGGTCTTTTACCATCGTATACGGCTGCATGACATAAGAACGAATCTGGCTTCCCCAGCCGATTTCCTTCACATCCCCGCGGATATCCGAAAGTTTTTCAGCGTTTTCTTCCTGCTTAAGCATATATAACTTGGCTTTTAACATCTGCATTGCTTTGTCTTTATTCATATGCTGGCTGCGCTCGTTCTGACAAGTTACTACTATTCCGGTAGGAAAATGGGTAATTCTGATTGCCGATGAAGTCTTATTTATATGCTGGCCGCCGGCACCGCTGCTTCGGTAGGTGTCAACACGAATATCTTCATCCTTTATCTCCACATCTACATCTTCCTCTATATCAGGCATAACATCCAGCGATACAAAGGAAGTCTGGCGCTTGCCCTGCGCGTTAAAAGGTGAAATCCGCACAAGCCTGTGCACGCCTTTTTCGGATTTAAGATAGCCGTATGCGTTTTCTCCGTTAATCTGGAAGGTAACTGATTTAATACCGGCTTCCTCTCCATCCAGATAATCCAGGACTTCTAACTTAAAGCCCTTTCGCTCGGCCCATCTTGTATACATACGATACAGCATACTGCACCAGTCACAGCTCTCGGTTCCGCCTGCTCCCGCATTAAGCCTTAAAATCGCATTATTTTTATCGTATTCTCCTGATAAAAGAGTGCTTATTCTTATATCCTCAAATGTCTGTTTAAAATTCTCCAATTCTTCGCTGATATCCGGAATTATTGCAGGATCGTTATCCTCATATCCCATTTCAATAAGCGTCATTATATCATCATACTGACCTTCTAAGCCCTTTATAGTCTCCACTATATCTTTTAAGTTCTTAGCTTCTCTCATTTTCTGGTTGGACTTGTCCGGATCATCCCAGAATCCCGGCTCCTGCATTTCCATATCAAGCTCTTCGATTCGCTTCTCCTTATTAGCTAAGTCAAAGTGAATCCCTCACTTCCGCTAAGGGGCTTTCATAGGATTGAAGTTCATACTTCATATTATCTAATTCTACCACTAAACGTCACCCTCTTTCTCTATATACTATTAATTTTATTTACGGCCACAGCACTGCTTGTACTTCTTTCCTGAGCCACAAGGACATGGATCGTTTGGATATACCTTGGCTTCCATACGTTTTACCGGGCCCTTAGGTACAGAATCGTCTTTGTTGGTTCCTGTAACCTTAGCAACCTGCTCTCTTTCTACCTTCTGTTCAATGCGCACATGGAAGAGCATACGAACTGTTTCTTCTTTTATATTCTGAGTCATCTCATCAAACATTTCATAACCGCTAAGCTTGTACTCTACAAGCGGATCTCTCTGACCATATGCCTGTAAACCTACACCTTGGCGAAGCTGGTCCATATCATCAATATGATCCATCCACTTCCTGTCAATTGCTTTTAACAAAATAACTCTTTCAATCTCACGTATTGCTTCCGGTTCAGGAAACTCTGCCTCTTTGCTTTCATACAGCTTGACTGCTTCTTCTTTTAACTGCTGCTTAAGGCTGTTCTTATTATGCTTATTAACCCGGTCCGGTGTAACAGGCTGCAATGGAACAGTCGGAAGAAGAAGATTATTTAATTCATTAAAATCCCAGTCCTCAAAAGAGTTATCATCGCCGATTGCAATATCTATACAATTCTCGACAATGTCAGTAATCATCTTGTAAATGGCGTCACGCATACTCTCGCCATTCAAAACGCGACGTCTTTCTTCATAAATAATTTCGCGCTGTTCATTCATTACCTGATCATATTCAAGCAAATTTTTTCTGATACCAAAGTTATTGTTCTCGATTTTCTTCTGTGCGGACTCAATTGCTTTGGTAAGCGCGCTATGCTCGATTTCCTGTCCTTCCGGAATTCCAAGCGCATTAAACATCGTAATCATTCTCTCAGAACCGAAAAGTCTCATTAAATCATCTTCCAGTGAAATATAGAACTTGGATTCACCGGGGTCTCCCTGTCTTCCGGAACGTCCGCGGAGCTGATTGTCTATACGTCTGGACTCATGACGCTCGGTACCTATGATCTTCAATCCGCCTGCCGCTCTGGATTCTTCATCCAGCTTGATATCAGTACCACGACCTGCCATATTCGTAGCAATAGTAACTGCTCCATGAATACCTGCATCCGCTACAATCTCAGCTTCAAGCTCATGGAATTTAGCATTCAAAACCTTATGCTCAATACCTCTTCTTTTAAGTAAGGCGCTTAATTCTTCCGACGCCTCAATCGTAATTGTACCAACCAGAATCGGCTGACCTTTTTCATGAGCCTCTATAATAGCGTCTACAATAGCGTTAAGTTTTTCTTTTCTTGTCTTGTATACAGCGTCCTGCGTGTCCTGTCTTGCAATCGGCCTATTGGTAGGAATCTCTACTACGTCCATACCGTAGATATCACGAAACTCTTTTTCCTCCGTAAGAGCCGTACCTGTCATACCCGCAGTTTTATCAAATTTATTAAAGAAGTTCTGGAAAGTGATAGTAGCAAGGGTTTTGCTTTCTCTCTTAACTTTTACATGCTCCTTAGCTTCGATTGCCTGATGAAGACCGTCAGAATAACGGCGACCCGGCATGATACGTCCGGTAAATTCATCAACTATCAGTACCTGATCATCTTTTACCACATAATCCTGATCGCGGAACATTAAGTTATGGGCACGCAGCGCAAGGATAATATTGTGCTGTATTTCGAGATTCTCCGGGTCCGCAAGGTTTTCTATCTGGAAAAAGCGCTCAACCTTGGAAACACCCTGAAGCGTAAGGTTAACAATTTTATCTTTCTCATTGACAATGAAATCGCCGGTTTCTTCCCGCTCTATACCCATAATGGCATCCATCTTGGACAGGTCTTCCATATCCTCGCCGCGCACAAGCTGTTTGGCAAGAATGTCGCAAGCTTCATACAGCTTAGTGGATTTACCGCTCTGTCCCGAAATAATAAGCGGTGTCCTGGCCTCATCAATAAGAACGGAATCGACCTCATCGATAATTGCATAGTGCAGGCCTCTAAGCACAAGCTGCTCTTTATAAATAACCATATTGTCACGCAGATAATCGAACCCCAGTTCGTTATTGGTAACATAGGTAATATCACAATTATACGCTTCCCTGCGTTCCTCCGGCTTCATGCTGTTAAGCACAACGCCGACAGTCAGTCCCAAAAATTCATGCACCTGACCCATCCACTCAGCATCACGTTTTGCCAGATAATCATTGACCGTTACAACATGAACGCCTTTGCCCTCAAGAGCATTAAGATATGCCGGTAAAAGACAGGTCTGTGTCTTACCTTCACCTGTTTTCATTTCCGCAATACGTCCCTGATGAAGGATAATACCGCCGATCAGCTGCACACGATAATGTTCGGTTCCCAAAATACGTCTGGCTGCTTCCCTTACCACTGCATAGGCATCGGTAAGTAAATCATCCAAGGTTTCTCCGTCCTGCAGCCTTTTCTTAAATTCTCTGGTCTTGTCCTTCAGTTGTTCGTCACTGAGCGCCATCATTGAATCCCTAAGAGATTCAATCTTATTGACAAGACCTTCGATTCTTTTTATTTCTCTTTCACTGTGAGTTCCAAAAACTTTCTGTATTAAATTCATGCCTGCTCCTATCTGCGCATAACATACGCCGCCAATTCGCATTTCCTTTTTACAAAAAACACTAAGCTATATTGTAGCAGATTTCCTATATAAATTCAACCTTTCTGCCAAGCGATTTATATTTGATTTTTACCTTTAGAAGTGTTAATATTTTTTTGTGTATATATCTTTACATAAAGAATGTGAAAAATGGAGGAAATTATGAGCAGGAGTTTTAATGATTTAATATCAAAAGTATCTGAGTGCAGCGTCAAAAAAGTGGCTGTTGCAGTTGCGCAGGACAGCGCAGTTTTAGAAGCTGTTAAGGCAGCCAAAGAACGCAATATCGCAGAAGCAATTCTGGTTGGTGACAAAGACCAGATTGAGGAAATCGCGGCTTCAATGAATATGAGCCTTGACGGTTTTGAAATTATTGATGAAAAGGATAACTACACTGCGGCATTAAAGGCTGTAGAGCTTGTACATACCGGTAAAGCCGATATGTATATGAAGGGACTTATCGACACCAAATCTTTCTTAAAAAGCGTATTGGATAAGGAAGTCGGCCTGCGTACCGGCAAGACATTATCACATGTGTGCGTATTTGAAATCGAAGGAATCGACCATCTTTTATTCCTGTCGGATGTTGCATTTATGACCTATCCTACTCTGGAGGAAAAAGCTCATATTATTGAAAATACGGTTGAGGTCTGCCACGCCTGCGGTATTCCTAATCCTAAGGTGGCTCCGCTTGCAGCTGTAGAGGTTGTCAATCCTAAGATGCCGGTTACCTTAGATGCCGAAGCACTCACCAAAATGTGCGAGGAAGGCAAAATTACCGGCTGCGTTATAGACGGACCGCTTTCTTTAGACCTTGCCATCGATCCCGAGGCTGCTAAACACAAAGGCGCAGAGGACAGAAAGATTGTCGGAGATGCAGACGTACTTCTTTTCCCTGACATTCATGCCGGAAATCTTGTATACAAATGTCTTGTTCATACCGCAAAAGTTAAAAACGGAAATATTTTAACCGGAACAAAGGCTCCTGTTATTTTGACTTCACGTTCGGATGATTTTGAGACTAAGGTGAATTCGTTGGCGCTTGGGGCTGTTGTTGCGGAAGCGATGTCGAAATAATATGCAATTATTTATAGAAAGGTGGAAGTAAAATGGGTATAAAAAGTTTGATTATTAATCCTGGGTCTACCTCTACAAAAATAGGTGTTTTTGAAGATGAAACACTTTTATTTGAGGAAACTCTTAGACATTCTACAGAAGAAATCGCACAGTATGCTTCTATTGTTGACCAGAAAGATTTTCGTAAGGATATTATTGTTAATCTGTTAAAAGAAAAAGATTTTGATATTAACTCTTTGAACATGGTTGTAGGACGCGGCGGTATGCTTAAACCTATTCCGGGCGGTACGTATGAAGTAAGTGATGACTTACTTGAGGATTTAAAAATCGGAAAACAAGGTCAGCACGCTTCAAACTTAGGCGGTATTCTGGCAAGAGAAATTGCAGACTCAATCGGAGTACCATCCTACATTGTAGACCCTGTTGTAGTTGACGAGCTTGCGCCTGTCTCAAGATATTCAGGTGTTCCCGAATTACCGAGAATCAGTGTCTTCCATGCACTTAATCAAAAAGCGGTTGCAAAGCGCTATGCTAAAGAAATCGGAAAACCATATAATTCCCTTAATCTGGTTGTCGTTCATATGGGCGGCGGCGTTTCGGTAGGCGCACACAAAGAGGGACAGGTAATAGATGTATTCAACGCATTAGACGGTGACGGTGCATTTTCTCCGGAAAGAGCCGGCGCCGTTCCAAGCGGTGCGTTAATCAAGCTTTGCTTCTCCGGAAAATATACGGAAAGCGAAGTATATAAGAAATTCGTCGGCAACGGCGGTTTCAATGCATACTGCGGCACCAATGATATGCGCGATGTTGCCAAGATGGTAGATGATGGCGATGAAAAGGCTGCCGAGGTGCGGGAAGCATTTATAACACAGATGGCAAAAGATATCGGCTCTATGGCCTGCGTTTTAAACGGAAAGATTGACCAGATAATCGTAACCGGCGGAATCGCATATGACAAGACTGTCATTTCTGGTTTGAAGGAAAAAGCGGGATGGATTGCACCAATGACGGTTTACCCCGGTGAGGATGAACTGCTTGCACTTGTTCAGGGCGGACTTCGCGTGTTGAATGGGGAAGAGAAGGCTATGGTGTACTAAGGGAATTGCAAGGCTGGTGGCAAGAGGACGAACTGAGGCAATTGCAAAACTGTTTTAAGTAAGGACGAACAGAGGAACAATATAAATAAAAACGGGGCTCGAACCGCGGGAGCGAAGGTCGCCCCGTTTTTATTTATATTGTTCCTCTGTTCTGGTTATCGATAGAATGTTTTGCAATTGTCCTCAGTTCTGGTTCTCGGTAAGAAATTTTGCAATTTCCTTAGTTCTGGTTCTCGTTCTCGGGAAAAGGTTTGCAATTGCTTTAGTCTGGTATTTGGCGGCCTTCGTAGTTTAGGTGGAAGGAGTCTTGGTATATTAGTTCTGAAACTGGGACAATTTCATAGCCTTGGGCTTCTAATTTGGTTATCAGGGTGTCTAAGGCTTGGGCTGTGTAGTCTGCGCCGTTGTGACAGAGGATGATACTGCCGTTTCTGAGGTTTTTATGTTCGGTGACTGTTTCGATAATGGCGTCTATGCCGTAATTTTTCCAGTCTAGGGAATCGACATCCCACTGGATGGCGTAGTAGCCGCAGTCTTTTGCTACATTTATGACATTGTTGTCATAATCTCCGTAAGGAGGACGGAATAAGAACATGTCGTATCCGGTAAGCTCTTTAACTTTGCGGTGAACAGACATTAGTTCCTCTTCTTTATCCGAATCGGACAATTCGCTCATGTTCTTGTGATTCGCACTGTGGTTACCCAAATCATGCCCTGCCTCAAGAACTGCTTTCACATCATCGGGATAGCTTTCAACCCAGCCGCCGGTCGCGAAAAATGTGACATGAATGTCATGTTCTTTTAATATATCAAGAATTTCCTGGGTATCCTCAGCTCCCCATGCAGCGTCGAAACTTAGAGCCACTTTATTTTCTTCTGTGTCAACACAATAGATCGGAAGCTCTCTGCCGCCTACATTATTATTCATCGTGGCTTTATCACCGAAGGCTGTTATTTTACCGGGAATTTCAATATTAGCAGTATCTTCACCGGATATGTCATCCGGTTTATCTGATTGTGATGTAGCTGAATTATCTGCGCTGTTATTTTGATTCTGGTCTTGGGTTTCATTTTGGTTTAAATTTTGTGTCTTATCCTGTTCTTGACCTGCATCTTGCCCCTGGCTTTGGTCTTGTGTAAATTCTGATTCGGTTCTGTTCACATCTATTGATTCATTTTTGTTACCACAAGCTGCTAATGCAACTGACATTAGTATAATTGGCATCATATATTGTTTTTTCATTAGTTTTTCTCCTCTTTATTTTGCTTTGGCTCATATCTACGGAAACGCTTACGCAATCATATATTAATTTATAACCACAACCGACCTGGAAGTCAGAAAAACTGCTATTGCAATCATCAACACCCATAATACAACAGTAACGGTTTTACCTATTTTCGCAAGACTCTTACTCTTATTTTTTTCTTCCGCATCAATGTACATATCTATAATCTGCATAATGTTTTCATCCTTTCATATGAATCTTATCTTGTTAGTATCCGCAATTATTTTCTTCTTATGAAAAGATAATATATTTTTCATGCATCAAAACCACATCATTTTTGCATCAAATTTGCATCATTTTTTCTGATGATGAAATTGATTTCATTTTCTTTTTCCTTTTAACATTTCTCTTTAAATTCTTTTATCTGTTTTTCGTTTATTTTTTAATAATATTAAATAAAAATATGTATTTACAATGTTTATATTATTGTGCTA
>CAMWKB010000055.1 GCA_947174705.1 uncultured Lachnospiraceae bacterium | reverse complement strand
GTTCGGATATTACAGAGACATCTTCAGAAGTTGGTATGTTGGATGAGAATGCTGCCGCAATGCGTAAATCCAGTGAAAAAGCGGTTGAGACACTTGATAACCTGCGCAAGATCAATGATGAGGTAGAACATTTTATTGAAGAAATACGGATGCAGACGAACCGTACAAACGATTCGGTACAGCAAATTTATCAGGCAACATCTATTATAACCTCTATAGCAGAAGAAACCAATCTGTTAAGTTTAAACGCTGCGATAGAAGCAGCACGGGCAGGAGAAAGCGGCAGAGGATTTGCTGTTGTAGCTGACCAGATTCAGAAGCTTGCTGACCAGTCTAGTCAATCAAGCCTTGAGATTGAAGATACGAGCCGGAGATTGATAGAAGATTCTTCGAAGGCCGTAGAGATAATGCAGCAGATGCAGGGAATCATAGCAAGTCAGAATGAGAGTATGCAGGATACCCAGAGTATTGTAAAGGAAGTGCTTGGTGAAATCAATGAGTCCATGCACAGCATTGAGATGATTAAAGGAAGTGCCACACGTTTGGAGCACTCACGCAATGAAGTGGTGCAGGCGGTAGAAGAGTTGTCGGAGATCGCACAGGATAATGCTTCCGGAACCCAGAGAACTTATGATGCCACCCAAGAGGCGGCGGGCGCCTTTGAACAGGTTTCCACAAGCGCCGGAAGACTTCGCGAGATAGCCGATGAGCTTGTAGAAAGTATTGAATATTTCAAATTATAATAAAACAAAAATAATGTGAGAGGTGTAAAATGGAACGGGAAAAAAGTCAGATTAACAAAGTGGCGATTATCTGCCATACTATCATAGTGGCTGTGCTGCTTGCTTCTTATGCGCTGGAGGTAGTAAAAGGGGCAAGAACCATTGGATATTATGTAATTTTTGCAGCTTTGGCGGCCGTACCTGTTATTATGGAATGGGTTTTATATAAAAGGAATGCGGCAGATTTAAAAATACAGCACGTTCTTGGTTTCGGTTATAGTATTTTTTATATATTTACGATTTTTACCACGACAAATGTAACGGCATTTACATTTGCATTTCCGCTTTATGTGGTTATCACGTTATATTCCGACCTGAAATATTGTATCGCTATAACTTCGGGCGGATTTTTAGTGAATCTGATCTTTACAATTTATCAGGCAGTGACTGTCGGAATTGCGAAAGAAGATATGGCTACATACGAAATCCGCGTTCTCCTGATGCTGCTTGTTGCAATTTTCCTGTGCATGGTTACGAATGTTTTGGAAAAGATCAATAAGATGAAGATGGAAGATCTCGGACAGGAAAAGGAAAATGTCTCAAGGCTGTTAAATCATGTTATGAACATTTCGGGTGATATGTCCGAGGGTATAGTGGAAGTAAGCAAACAGATGAGCGAACTTGGCGAGGCGGTATCCGAGACAAGAAATGCCATGCAGGAAGTTTCCAGCGGTACGAATGAAACTGCGGATGCAATCCAGAGACAGCTTGGACAGACCGAAGAAATTCAGCGCTATATTGAGCAGGTGGAAGCTGTATCAAAGAGTATAAGCGAGAGTATGGAGCAGACTAAGAGCGATATTGCAAACGGCAAGAGCAGTCTGGATACTCTGCTTGCGCAGGCAAAAGCTTCCGAGCAGGCCGGTAACGAAGTAGTTACCGATATCAGCGCTTTGGAAGAGTATATGAAAAACATGCAGTCGATCATCGAACTGATTACAAGTGTGGCGAGTCAGACCAGTCTGCTTGCGTTAAATGCAAGTATAGAGGCTGCACGTGCGGGAGAGGCAGGTAAAGGCTTTGCAGTTGTAGCTGCAGAGATTTCCAATCTGGCAAATCAGACCCAGAGTGCAACGGTCAATATTACGGATGTGATACATAATGTTTCCGACAAACTTGAAATTGCAGTCGCTGCGGTAGAGCAGCTTACGAATAATAATGCAAAACAGAATGAAGTGGCAGTAACGGTTGTAGACAGTTTTGAAAAGATTACGGAAAGTACGAAGAGCGTAGATGAACAGAGCAGTATGTTAGGTGAGGCAGTCGGCTCCCTGGCTAATGCCAATGCCGGTATTATTGAAGGAATACAGACGATTTCCGCAGTTATGGAAGAAGTGACTGCGCATTCCAACGAAACATATAATATCAGTGACAAGAATACAGGCATCGTTAACCAGGTAGCGGAACTGGTAGATAATTTGAATGCACAGGCACAGAGTTTAAATATTGAGCGGTGATGTAAAGGTTATCCTAATGCGTTTTCTAACGCTTTTAAATCTTCGGCTGTGGTTGACCAGCTGGTGGCAAAGCGTACAACCGTATGCGTATCATCCAACTTTTCCCAGAAGCTGAAGCTTACATGTTTTTTCAGATTTTCCATATGTTCATTATCCAGAATAATGAATTGCTGGTTTGTTGGTGACTCAAGATAGAATTCATATCCTTTGTCAGCAAAAAGCTCTTTCATTTTTTCTGCCATATCTATTGCATGACGGCTGATTTTGAAATATAGATCAGCCGTAAATAATGTATCAAACTGAATTCCGAGAAGTCTGCCCTTAGCAAGAAGGGCACCGCGTTTTTTTACGGAAGTCATAAAATGTTTTGGTTTGTTTTCCTTAGTGAAAACTACGGCTTCCCCGCATAGAGCGCCTACTTTGGTGCCACCGATATAGAAAACGTCGCAAATACGGGCAATGTCTTTAAGTGTCATATCAGAATCCGTGCTCATAAGTCCATATCCAAGGCGTGCGCCGTCCAAAAAGAGCGGTATATTATATTTACGGCAAACCGCCGCTATATCTTCCAATTCCTTCCTGGTATAGAGCGTACCATACTCGGTAGGATGTGACAGATAAACCATTCCCGGAAAAACCATATGTTCATGATTGGCGTCTGAGTAAAAGGTCGCAATATAATTTCCAAGCACATCTGCAGAAATCTTTCCATTGCTTTGCGGTATCTCTAAAACCTTATGTCCGCTATATTCTATAGCTCCGGCTTCGTGGATACTTACATGCCCTGTTTTAGCTGCAACGACGCCCTCAAAGTCTTTTAACATTGTTGAAATGATTATTGAATTGGTCTGGGTTCCGCCGACTAAAAATTCAACGTCGGCTTTTTCACATTCACATGCGGCTTTGATTTTTTCTTTTGCGCTCTCACAATATTTATCGGTTCCGTAACCGGACAGACATTCTAAATTTGTCTCGGTCAGGCGTTTAATTATTTGCGGATGCGCTCCGGCAATGTAATCACTCTCAAAAGAAACCATAGATTTTACTCCTCGTATACTTTGTTTGTTGTATTTCTAAATTGTACTTAAGTGCTGGTTGTCAGCTGTCAGCGATTTCATTATACTGCATCGGTTTACAGGATGGAATAGGTTTTATAAAATTAAATAATTCTCTTTTTAGAATTGTGTAACCGTGGAAAATAGATTATAATTGCACTAACAAATCAGTATTTGGAGATGTAAAGGATATATGAACATTTTGGTTATTAATTGCAGCCCCGTAAAAAATGGTGCTACTGCTGAAATTGTAAAATTGGTAAGCCAATATGTAAAAAATGGAAACAATGTTAAAACTCTATGCATAGATGATTATGAGGTTAAATATTGCAAAGGGTGTCGAAAATGTCATGAAACAGCAGAATGTTTTCAAGAAGATGATGTAAAAAGAATTATAGAGCAATATGAATGGGCGGATAGAATAGTTTCCGTTTCACCATCATATTGGGCAGATATTCCCGGACAATTTAAGGTATTTATAGATAGATGCACGCCCTGGTGTAACACACACGAACCACATGATTCTATTTCAAGCGGGAAGAGAGGATACACCATTGCTTTAAGAACAGGCCCCGGCATGCCGGAATGTGAGAAGATAATCGGGAGTATAGAACATTTTTACGGACATTTAGAAATTGAAGCGAGTGGTAATTTAGGATTGTGTTCTATAGAATATAAAGAAGCCGTTGCTGATAGAGTTGATGAAATACAAGCATTTTGTGATTTAATTACTAATTAGAAAGTGGTGACTTACATGGTAAAACCGGAATCAAACAGAAGAATTTCAAAATGTGATACATATTTAAACTGCGCAGAAACCTTCGCCTATAGGAGTACCTGTATCAAACGCAAGTATGGTGCCGTAATCGTAAAAGACGATGCAGTTATTTCAACAGGATATAACGGCTCACCCAGAGGTTTTGAAAACTGCTGCGATACAGGCGTATGTCCCAGAATTCCTCTGGATATGCATCAGGGTGAAGGATATGAAATCTGCCGCGCAATCCATGCAGAGGCTAACGCGCTGCTTAATTGTTCAAGAGAGCAGACACTTGGAGCGGATTTATATTTAACGGGAATTAATCCTGAAGACGGTTCCGTACATAGGGCTAAACCCTGTCCTTTATGTGCAAGGATGATAATTCAGGCGGGAATCAGGAATGTGATATTAAGGGTAGGAGAGGGCGAGGATAACTTTGTGACTATACCGGCTAATGAGCTTGAGTGGTATAAGGAACCGGCAGCTATTAAGACTGCCGGTTCTTAAGAAGTTCAAAAAATTCCTCCGCGGGCATAGGCTTTGCATAATAGTAGCCTTGTACCTGGTCACAGCCTATACTTTCAAGCAGGTCAATCTGGTCTTTGGTTTCTACACCTTCGGCCAGAAGGCCCAGGCGAAGTTTATCTGCCATAGTAACCACTTGTTCAAGTATGAGCTTTCCTTTATCGGAAACCATCATATTTTCCATAAATTTCTTATCTAACTTTATTACGTCAAAAGGCGTTTCAAGCAGGACATTTAAGGACGAATAGCCGCTTCCGAAATCATCCATAAGAAGTTTAAAGCCCTCTTTTTTAAGCTGTAAGGCTTTCATGCTTACCTGCTGATTGTCTACGCTTTCTGTTATTTCAAGCTCTAACAACTCCTTGGGAATACCAATGCGCTTTATCATTTCGTCGAGAACTTCTATACATTCGTCGCCGCGCAGGTGAAGTCTGGATACATTGACCGAAATAGGGCAGGGAGTCAAACCTTCTTCTTCACAGCGTTTAATGAAACGGCAGGCTTCTTCCCATATGTAATAATCCACTTTAACTATAAAACCGTTCTCTTCGATAATAGGAATGAACTGGTCGGGATAAATCATTCCGCGCTCAGGATTTTTCCATCTTACCAAAGCTTCAGCTCCGATAATTTCATTTTGGGCAATGCTGTATTTAGGTTGTAAGTACATCATAAACTGCCGTTGTGTGATGGCGGTCTGCATATTTTCCTCAATAAATTTTCTATTATAAAGATAGTCTTTGAACTGCTCTTTATAAAACAGGATATTTGATAAAACATTTTCCTTGGAAGTCTTTCGTGCTATGCCAGCCCTGTCCTCCATCTGCCTGAGCTCCATATTTTTATCTTCAACGGTATATACTCCGTAGCTCATTATGAGTTTGACGTCTTTGTATAAGCAGATTTGGGAATCCAGATTATGTATGAAATCTATGAGTTCTTCTTCTTTATCATATTCTGTTACTACCATAAAGACATCGCTTCTCAGATTTATAAAATACTGTTCAGGATTACAGTACTCCTTTAACTGGCTTATAACAAAGTCCAGAATTTCGTCTCCAAATTTCTCACCATATAAATCATTGATTATTTTGAACTTATGAATATCAAATTGTATAAAAGCTATTTCTTTGGAAGAAGAGAACAGCAAATTTGAGACATTTCTATTAAAACGCCTGATTCTGCTGAGGCGCTTAAGTACGCTCTGCATCTCGTCATTTTGTGGAATATCTTCAGGATTGATGCTGCTTACTATAATATCTTTCATATAATCAGCAAGCATATCTTCCAATATATCAATGCTTATACTAAGGGCACGGGGACACTTTTTCAATATAAGTCCCTCGCTGCGGATGGCAGCCAGTTCATCAGGTTTGGAGATATCTTTGCCTAAAATATCCCTGCAGTTGATGTCGCCTTCCATTTCTTTTGTAAAACGGCGTATAAATTCATCAGTTTTCTTATTGCCATATATTTCCTGTTCCTTATCCTGAGAATCATAAAAACCAAGTGCCATGCCAAGTACCAGCATTGCCGCCGTAATACAGCCGCAGGTTGCACCCTGACGCATTCCGCCGCCAAAACATGTACTGATTTTAAAGGCGGTTTTTAAATCCAGACCAAAATCGTCTGCAAATGCCCCAAACAATGCTTGTGAACAGTGATACTGTTGATGCAGCAGTTGTACTGCCTTTTCTTTGTGTGTCATACGTCGCCCCCATTCAATAATCGTTTATTATAACATTTTAACACACAAAAAACGGGTTGTGAAGTTAAATAAATTTCAAAATCTCCTTCAAAATCTCCTCACGTTTGCTGATTTGCAATTTTTCAAAAATATTCGAAACATGTTTTTTTACTGTTGTCTCTGAAATACTAAGTTCTGCAGCAATTTCAGCATTGCTTAGCCCCTTACAGATTAGAAGAGCAAGTTCTGCCTCGCGGTTAGTAAGTCCTAACTCACGGCATGTTTCATATGCTTCCGAAGCCGTAACTCTTGCATATTCTTGTGTGGGTTCGGTATGTTGCGTGTTGTCAATTCCTGTTTGCTTTGATTCTGTTTGGTTTATGTCTGTTTGGGATGGATTTTGTTTCTTTTGCGTTTCACCCGAGAGAATCATCCACAGGCAAATGCCGTATAAAAGAGGGCGGCAGCTAAGCGCCGCTTCTTTTGGGAGCTGTTCTAACGTTATCTGCGTGGATAAAACGGTAAATAGAAGTATAAATGTTTGTATATAGCTTGCAAATATTGCGCAGCCGGCAAGCTGGCCGGCATAATCCGACATACTTTCACCATGTTTATATCCGGGCAGAAAGAGAATAAACATACCGATTAAAACAAGAATAATCTGCTTTAAGTCAAACAGTTGAAAAAATTCAAATTCCAAAAGAGCTGACATTATAAAAATATATATTAAAATAGCAGTAAGCTTTTTTAAATTTTTCATATTAACAGCCATGCCTTTCCATAAATTACATTGTCTGCTTTCTATAGAGAGTTATTTTCCTGTTTTTTCTTCAGATTCTGCATTGTCTTCCTGCATATACTCGATTATTCTTAGATTGAGCGTAGAGCGAAGCGGCAGCAGTATTAATATAAATACGCAGACATATATAATGCTTAAGATACATACCGAGATTTTTGGACCAATTGATTCAGGCGTATCTAATGTGTGCAGCATCATAAAAAGCGACATAACGGAAAGTAAGATGCCGGTACAAAGAAGCGATTTTATAGTTAGGTTTACAGCTTCTACAGCTCTTTTTAGTTCAATTAATGTTGTTTCCTTTTTTCTGCTAAGAACTATGCGGAAAGCATTATTAAAGTCTTTTATAAGACCTGTGGAAATAAGAAACGGAACGCATATTATAAGTAGAAGGATAAGCGTTGGAAAGTCCATAAAATACAGGAATACCGATGATTCCCCCCAGACCCATGCTTCTGTACTGGATAAAACTATGGTTAGAATAACTGCTATGAATGAAATTAAATACATAAAGATTTCCTCCTTGTTATTTTAGGATATAATGTTGTAACATTTCTAACTGTTTATTTAACTTCTTCTTTCTTAAATCTAAATATACTTGCCGCGATTCCCAATAAACACATAATAAGAATGATACATATTGAAATTTCTTTAGGACAATTCAGCCCAGATGAACGTCCAATTACAAGAAGATAAGACGCTGACCACGGATAAAATCCTGCTATCCCCGAATTTGATAAAACGACATTTATCAAACTAATTACAGCAATGGCAATCAGTGGCGTAACAAATCCCTTTGTCCTTATTGTAAGATAGATAAAAGATGTCTGTGTAGCACATAATAATATTCCTCCCAAAAGCATTTTCAGAAAGAAAAATATAAAGGTCGGAATAGTAAGCTGTGTTACCGGAATAAAGCAATTACAAAATAAAGCCAACACTAAAATTTCTAACCATGAAACCAACATGAACATAAAAGTTACTATTGTAAAGAAAAGCAATTTCCCACAAAGGAATAATGTTTGCGAAACTGGAATGACAAAAATATTTTTCAGTGTTCCATCTGTATATTCGCGGCTGATTATCCACGCACTCAAAATTGTTAATACCATCGGCGCAAATAAAAGCATCAGAAACATTATTGCATCATCATAGAGGGAAAATAAACTTATTTCAGCTGCAGGATTAGATAAATAATTTGTGACAGCTTTTACTATAACAAAGAAAGGAACGATTAGTGTGCCTAATATTCCAATCAAAAGAAACTTTGAACGTTTCAACTTTATATATTCACAATGTAATAAACTAAGCAATTCCCTCACCTCCAGTTATTCTTTTAAAATAATCTTCAAGACTGTCCTCGAAAGTATGCGCTTCAGAAACTTCCAAGCCATTCTCAACAAATACGTTCACAATTTTTGTTACTGATAAGTCAAGGTTATACAGCCTAATATTATGGTCATCTTGTACTGAAAATTGCTTTTCTCCAAAAATCTGTTCCAAAATCCTCGCCGCCTGTGCCGTATCAGATATGGAAAAATGAATATATTTATCGTTTTTTTGTTCCAGTTCGGCAAGACTTTCTTCTTCCAACAGCACCCCTTTGTCAATAATGCCAATATCATCAGCAAGCAAAGAAATTTCAGACAATATGTGACTGGAAATAAGAATTGTTTTTTCTTTCTTATCACATAGCTGTCGAATAAAAGAGCGCACCTCTGCAATTCCAATAGGGTCAAGACCGTTAATTGGTTCATCCAGTATCAATAGTTCCGGGTCATGCATAATTGCAAGGGCAATAGCCAAACGTTGCTTCATGCCAAGTGAATACTGAGAGAACAATTTTTTGTCCTTATAGGGCAAACTCACTAAATCCAATGCATCTTTTATAGCATGAGGATTTGGCACTCCCCGCAAGTTTGCAAAAATACATAAATTTTCTGTTGCTGTCAGATTTGGGTAAAAGCCGGGGGCTTCAATTAAACTTCCAATATGGGGAAGAATCTTCTTTTCATTTCCCCGCAAAGGCTTTTCCCAGATTAACACTTCCCCTGTTGTTGGTTGTGTAAGCCCAAGCAGCATTTTCATGGTAGTGGTTTTTCCAGCGCCATTCCTCCCAAGAAGTCCGTATATCTTTCCTTTCCGAACATGGATATTTAGATTAGCAACACTTTTCTGTGTTCCATACTGCTTTGTAAGATTTTTTGTTTCAATCACATATTCGCTCATGTCAAAATCTCCTTTTCATATTTTCTATTCTATCATGCTAACCTTGCAAAAAACTTGCTTTTTCATGTTTTTTCTCTGTTGAATATGCGAAAAACCCTGTGCTTTTACAGAGCTTTTGGAAATATTATCGTAAATATTGTACCTGTGCCAGGTCCTGTCTGCATTTATTTTATAAGTAAACGGATAAGTGTTTCTATGTCTATAAAATACCGAAATACCGAAGGCTGCCACCAGACCCATGCTTCTGTACTGGATAAAGCTATGGTTAGAATAACTTCTATGTATGAAATTAAATACATAAAGATTTCCTCCTTTATCTTTTAGGATTTTTGAATACATTTTTTAGTTTTAAGCGTTAATAATAATTATTTGTGCCTGCAGGTATAACATTACTATACAGTTAAATTATCCGAAATGCTATACTACTTTAGGTAGTATTTTGGTAGTATTAATATTATATTTACCTGCTGAATTTGTTTAATCAAATTAAATGGACAAATATTTTCATAACAGATATACTAAATTAGAAAACAGGGATTTTTTATTTAGTATATTTACCATATGGAGGCCAAAATATGGAACAGGATAAAATGCTGTACTGTGAAAATTGCAATGCTCCGATATCGGCGGACGCTGCTAAGTGTCCATACTGTGGAGCGTTAAATGCAGTTGGCGGTGAAAAAAAGTATATGGAAGACCTTTTTGAACTAAAAGGGGACGTGGAAGAGCTTAAAACTGCCCCTGTGAAGGCATATAAAGAAGAAGTCAGAAAAACAGGCAGGATAATAAAAAGAACCTTATTTGCCGTTATAATCGCAGCATTATGTATATGGGGCCTATATATTTGGGTACATAAGGCTTTTGATGAAAAAATGCCCATCGAGGATGTAAAAGCACAGCTTGACTGGGAAAGGGGAAATTATCCGAAGCTGGACGAATTATACGAGGAAAAAGACTTTGACGGTATTCTTGAATTTGAAAACCAGGTAATGGATGAGGGCATTTATTCCATATCGAGTTGGGAGCATTATTACTTTATCAATGAATACAGGCGGTATATGTCATTTAAGGAAGATGCGGCAATAATTGAGTCGGGAAATTATGATAAAGATAATGTGTATTGGTGCATTGTGGATGCAATGCTTTTAAAACAGGATAAGAGTTATGCCGGCTATACTGATGAGGAACTTCAATATATAGAAGATTACCGGGGTGAAACCAATGAATTCCTTAAAGCTGCGTTTGGCATGGAGCAGGAGGAAATTGATAAATTGTATGATGAGTGCTGTGCCCAGGATAAATACGGACTTTATTTTAACTATAAGCTTGCTGAGAAGAAGATAAAATCATACATAAAAAACAATATGGGTTTAAAATAAACAGAAGGAGAGTGCATTAAGATGAAATGTCCCACATGCGGAGCAAATATGCAGATAGAGAATGAAAAATGTCCTTTTTGCGGAAATCCTAATCCTTTTGCAATAAAGCATCAGCAGGATATGAAGTATTATCACAGCGAATTTCAAAAGACCAAAAAAGAGGTTGAACAAAAGACAGGCCGATTTACTTCTGCTGCGGTCAAAATTCCTGTAATAATTGTATTAGCTATATTGATTCTTGTTGTAGTAAATACGAGAAGTGATATTGAATCGGAAATTAGGATTCATAACATTAAAAAAGATGTTAAACTGCATGAGCAGGAATACAGAGAAGCGCTTGATGCTTATGAACTTGCCGGTGACTGGGTTGGACTTTACACTTTATTTAATGAAAAGAGGCTTGGTTATGTAGATACCTTCGAGGAATATTATACAATTAAACAAGCTGCGTTTGAATATGCAAATATTATGGCTGATATTATGAGGCATACTGAGGATAGTATGTATTATAATGCGAAAAATCTGTCGCAAAGAATTGCAGAGAACTTAGAGCGTTTTTACAAAGATGTATACAGAATAGGTTATGAAAACGATTACTACGATAATCAGTATGCGCCGGTTCATAAGGAAGCGTTGGAACGTATAAATGAAGATTTGGAGGCGGTTCTTTTTACCTATTGCCATATGACAAAAGAGGAGATTGAAAAGCTGCCTGATTATTCGGTGTCCATGAAAAGCAGCCTGATTGAAGAAGGATTGCTTAGAAATGCTGATTAGTACACTGTAAGAAAATTATGGAGGTGCGTATGACTAGGAAGAAACTTTTCAACAAGGATGTGGTATTGAATATAATAATCATAGTGCTTTGTGTTATTCTATTTGGATTGATTGCTATATATACTGCTGTTTATATTGATTCTAATCAATTGTATGTAAGCGATGAACAATCTCTGATTTATAGGGTATATTATCGGAAATACAATGATTTGGTAGATAATGTATATCGTAACGAAATATCAGAGGCGCCGGTAAAGGGTGATATGGCAGAAATTTATGCCGTAGCGCACTATTATGAAAATGCAGTGCTTTACTATGCTCATCAAATAGCGGGAAATGCCGCCCAGTCGCAGATGCGCTATGAAAGGATGCAGGAATATTCAGGGGATATGGGAGAATACGCTGACGAGGCGGATAACATACTTGAGTATTTGGAGAAAAAAGCAGCACGGTAGCAATATAAGGCAAGGCTTTTATTAAATATCACTAATTATAAAAAAAGTATTAAATTCCCATTTTTGGGAAATGATAAGAAAAAGTGAGAAAAAAAGAGTAAATGAGAGTATAAACGAAAAAATGATATGAAATGCTCCTCTGTTTGTATTTGCAAAGTGAATAGGATAAAATTAATATATGCTTAATGATTAGCACTCGAATCGGATGAGTGCTAACAAAAACTCGAAAGCGAATATACCGCTAATAGATTAATGATTGCGGAAAGAAAAGATAATCATTTAAGGAGGAAGAAAATATGAAATTAGTACCACTTGGCGACAGAGTCGTTTTGAAGCAGTTAGTAGCTGAGGAGACAACCAAATCAGGAATCGTCCTTCCCGGACAGAGCAAAGAGAAACCACAGCAGGCAGAAGTAATTGCAGTCGGCCCCGGCGGTGTTGTAGACGGTAAAGAAGTGAAGATGGAAGTAAAGGTTGGAGACCAGGTTATTTATTCTAAGTATTCAGGAACGGAAGTTAAACTTGAAGAGGAAGAGTACATTATTGTAAGACAGAGCGATATTTTAGCAATCGTTCAATAAATACGCAACGGCATATATTCATGTCATTTATAAAATGAAATTAAAAATTAGGAGGCAGATTCATTATGGCAAAAGAAATTAAATATGGCGCGGAGGCAAGAGCCGCATTAGAATCAGGCGTAAATCAGCTTGCAGATACAGTAAGGGTAACACTTGGACCTAAAGGAAGAAATGTTGTTTTGGATAAATCCTATGGCGCACCGCTTATCACAAACGATGGCGTTACTATTGCAAAGGAAATCGAATTAGAAGATGCTTTTGAAAATATGGGCGCACAGCTTGTAAAAGAGGTTGCTACCAAGACAAACGACGTTGCAGGCGACGGTACAACTACCGCTACGGTTTTAGCACAGGCTATGGTAAATTCAGGAATGAAGAATCTGGCAGCAGGCGCTAATCCGATTATTTTAAGAAAAGGTATGAAAAAGGCGACAGATGTTGCGGTTGACTCGATTGCGAAAATGAGTTCAAAAGTTAACGGAAAAGAACACATTGCAAGAGTTGCGGCTATTTCCGCAGGAGACGATGAAGTAGGACAGTTAGTAGCGGACGCTATGGAAAAAGTATCCGGTGACGGCGTTATTACTATAGAAGAGAGTAAGACCATGCTTACCGAACTTGATTTAGTAGAAGGTATGCAGTTTGACAGAGGATATATCTCAGCTTATATGGCAACTGATATGGATAAGATGGAAGCTACATTGGAGAATCCTTATATCCTCATTACAGATAAGAAAATCTCTAATATTCAGGAAATTCTTCCTATCTTAGAGCAGATTGTACAGACCGGCGCTAAGCTGCTTATTATTGCAGAGGATGTGGAAGGTGAAGCATTAACTACTCTTATTGTAAATAAGCTGCGTGGTACATTTAATGTTGTAGCTGTTAAGGCTCCGGGATACGGCGACAGAAGAAAAGCAATGCTTGAAGATATCGCAATATTAACAGGCGGTGAGGTTATAAGCTCAGAGCTTGGCTTAGAGTTAAAGGACGCTACTTTAGAGCAGCTTGGTCACGCTAAATCCGTAAAAGTACAGAAAGAAAACACTGTTATTGTTGACGGTGAAGGCGATAAGTCAGCTATTGAAGCAAGAATCGGACAGATTAAGAAACAGATTGAAGAGACAACATCTGATTTTGACAGGGAAAAATTACAGGAGCGTCTTGCAAAATTAGCAGGCGGCGTTGCTGTTATCCGTGTTGGTGCAGCTACCGAGACTGAAATGAAGGAAGCTAAGCTTCGTCTTGAAGATGCGCTTGCAGCTACAAGGGCAGCAGTAGAAGAAGGTATTATTGCAGGCGGTGGTTCTGCATATATCCACGCTGCTAAAGAGGTTGCTAAACTTGCAGAGAGCTTAGAGGGCGATGAGAAGACAGGTGCTCAGATAGTATTAAAAGCACTTGAGGCTCCTTTATATCACATCGTAGCTAATGCAGGCCTTGAAGGCTCCGTAATTATCAATAAAGTAAGGGAATCCGAGGTCGGCGTAGGCTTTGATGCACTTAAAGAGGAATATGTTAACATGGTAGACGCAGGAATTCTTGACCCTGCCAAGGTTTCAAGAAGCGCGCTGCAGAATGCAACAAGTGTTGCTTCCACATTGCTTACAACTGAATCAGTTGTTGCTAACATTAAAGAAGCTGAACCTGCAATGCCGGCAGGGGGAGCTGGAATGGGAATGATGTAAAAACTTAATTTAAAAGAGACATGAGCTATTGCTTCATGTCTCTTTTTTATAGGATTAGGAAAGTTCGATATGGTACTATGGCAATCTATTTCTTCTGAAAATTATGATCAATTCTGTTATAAATAAAGCTTATGATAAAGCATAATATGCCACTGACGAAGAAGCTGACGGCATTTTCCATTGTACTGTCGTAGTGGATGTCTATCATGATCAGTTTAAAAATGCTTACCATAGATAAAATCAAACCATACAGGCGGAAGGACTTATTGCTTTTGTAAAAACCGATAACGATGCTTATTATTGCAAATAAGAGAAGGCAGATGCTTATTGCATAATTGATGACATCGTATGAATCCAAAATACAGAACATCAGTACTGTGTATTTAAACATAACATAGTATCCTGAATGTTCAGTTTTTTGAAGAATTCGCTTGGAATTTATCAGGAATAATAAGATGGTGAGCAGAATCACGGGAATCTGCCATACCGTTTCATACAATGCAAAACAGCCCGTTGTCATCAATAGTCCGTTAATTGCATACATCATTACTTCCACCGGTTTTTCTTTGCCGAAGTATTCCAGCTTATTCAAAACCAGATGGATTACCGCAAGTGTGAAGAAGGTTATCAAAAAAGATTTTTTGCCGATAAAGTCTATTTTTAACGAATTCGATAATACAGCTCTGTGCATGGAGTAATAAGCAAAATCATGTACATGCGTCAAGGTGATCAGACAAAGCATAAGGTAGCCTGTTACCTTAAAAGCGGTGAGCGTAGTAGCTTGGCATACATATAAAAATGCTGCAAAAACTACAATCAGCATTATAATATATTCTATTTTCTGATAATGATCAGAAGGTCCTGAGATGAATAGGAAGAAAAATGCCGCAATATATGCAAGGCTTGTGTACAAATATAGCTTATTTTCTTTCCATTTACCATAAAGCATAAACGGGACTACGGTAAGATAAACAAAGAGATGTTTGCTTATTATGGGATTGTTATAACAGCCAAGGCATATCAGAATAAAGCAGCATATCTCTGAAAAAGTTGTACATTCCGTATTTTTGTAGTTTACATAAAATAGCACAGCGACAGAAACTATGTACATAAATGCATAGGAATAATCTTCTGCTAAAATTTCCATTATATTGAATAAGAAAATAAATATAACAGTATTAACAATAGTCAATACCTGGAAAAATATGCCGTTCGTATATTTTTCTTTGAAAGAAAAATAGAACTCAGTCAGAATAAAAGCCATTAGGAGAAGAATATTAACAGTCTTAAGTGTTGAGGCGTCCATAAAGCTAAAACCAATCATATATATGATCAGATTAGCAGACTTAAAAATATGGCTGCACAGACTCTGCTCGCGAATTATACGCCAATCATCCTGATTTTCGGTTGAATCGGCATTATCCGGACGCTTATCTTTGAGGTCAAAAACAAACGCAGAAATAAAGTAGAAAATTGTTAATACCAATATCTTTGTCGCATCCTTATCATGAACGCACAGAAGTACTCCCAAAATCGATGATATGAATATACCAAGCTGCCCTATAATGTGAAAGATAAGGCTTTTCAGCTTCGTTAAATATTTAACAAAAACTGCCCAGACCAAAATAAATACGTATAATAAAATATCTCCAAATACTTTAAAATACAAATTGCTTAGCAATAGTGTAATATACAGCGAACCGACGCCGCAGCCAATAAGTGCGATGTTAAATTTATTCTCTTTATTTCTTTTTACCAGTACAAAGCCTGCTGTTATCAGCCCAAAGCTGATTATGTACAGCCCGATTAATTTAATCGTATCGGTCAGATAGGGCAGAAGAAGCGTAGCGAAAATAATAAGGCTTATAAAAATCAGTACGGACGCAAAAATACCCATGAAATTCTTGCCGAAGAGTTTTTCGTAATCTTTTTGTTCTGACTTATTGACCGCATTTTGCAATATCGGAGTATTTATTGGCTGTGTGCTATGCGGCATGTCCTGTATATTTGCAGGATGTATATCAGGCTGACGGCGTGCGCCAATTTCAGGCTGTATGGTTTGTGTAATAGTCGGATTATTTGCAGGCTGTACAGTCTGCGTCATAACCGGTGTATTTGAAGAATCTGCAGTCTGTGGCATGTCTGACACATTTACGCGCTGGACAGTCTTTGGCACATTCGGTGCCTTAGCAGCCACACGCCCCGATTGTAACGCTTTCTGCTGTCTATCCCTCAACATCTGAAACTGCCTGTTCAAATATTTAAGCTCTGTTTCCAGATAATATATTTTATCCTGATAAAGCGCTGCATCTTCAGAATCAGGATATTCATTGGAGCACTTATAGATTAAATCATTCAGTTTTTTTCTTGTACTTAGCAGTTCATTTTCAAAATTCAGAAAATCCGTTTCTTTTTGATTCATATTTATAACCATGCTCCTCTCTTAGTCTGCAAGTTAACTAATCCTTAACCTTGAAATCAGACATCAATATCATCTGTAAATAATTCAGGAATACCTTGTTCTTTCAGTGACATCCTATCTACATCAGACAAGGGATTCTTGTGATACCTGCCATCCGTTTTATACTTGCCTTCTTCAATATCTAAGTATAAACTACCCACAAAATCTAACCATTTAGATGCATATTTTTCAGGGTTAATAACCTTAAAAAAGTCATATCCTCCCGCTTTATAAAAAACCTGTATAG
>CAMWKB010000054.1 GCA_947174705.1 uncultured Lachnospiraceae bacterium | reverse complement strand
GTTTCTAATAGTTATTATAATACATTTACTGTAAGCGCTACAGGGAAATACTATATTTATATTATGACAGGTTCTGCGAAAGAAGTATCGTATGGAATTATGTATAAAAACAATTCAAATGATACATCTTTGGACGAGGAAATTGCTATTGAGAAGGCGAAAAATTATATGGATGCAGTAACTGCAAATCCGGAATATATGAATGCATTAAAAAACTACATTAAAAAGAATGGAGAATATGAGTATGATAAAGACTGGAATCAAAAACACTATACCATTAGTGAAAAAGTAAGCAGTAAAGAATTCATTGAATTACAGTATGATATAGATCTTGAATTAGATTCGGAATATATTGCTTTTTATTTCCGGAATTATCATAATGGTGTGGGGGGAGCTTTTTACCCTTGTGAGTTTTTATATTTTGGTTGGTTATTTGATTCTAAGTATGAATTTATTCCTAATCAAATTACCTATACATATTCATTGGATGATTATTGTAAAACCAGATTGCGTACAGCAATAGACATAAAGAATTCTGATTATGGAAAGATAGGTTGTAATTTTAAATTCATAACAAGAAATTATTCAGATATAAATGACAGTGAGCAAATAAGAAAAAATGCAACTGCTATGTATAATCGTGCCATTTGGATGTGGGAAGAACTTTTAGAAAGAGCGGAAGGGCAGGAAGGTTTTATATTTAGTGACTTGCTTAATGAAAGTGGTGGCAGCGAATTACCGCCGGATGAAGGTGATGATGAAGGTGATGATAAAGACAAGAAAGACAAATATTCTGTATATAATGATGACCAAAGAACCGACCTTAGCGACTGTACAATAGCAAATATAAAATCTAAGGTATATGACGGAAAGGCTTATACGCCGACTCCTAAAGTTACCATGCGCGTGAATGGAAAAAATAAGAAACTCGTATATGGTAAGGATTACAGATTGCTTTATGCAAATAATACTAATGCCGGAAAAGGAACGGTTTGGGTTATTGGAATCGGAAATTATAAAGGAAATAAGTCAAAGACCTTTTTTATTGACAAAAAGAATATAGGAAAACTTAAAAAGGTTGCGGGCAGTATAGAGGTAGATGATACGTCAGCTGAACCGATCGGGATTTATGATGGAGTAAAGCTGTTGACAAAAGGTGTTGACTATGATTACGAAATCGCAGAAGACGATGTGAGCAGGAGGAGGACTGCTATAATAGAGGTATCAGCGGTGCAAGGGTCAAATTATACAGGAAAATCAAAAGTTAAGGTTCCGGTCATAGATGCTGACAATAAAATTATGATAAAAGCCGATGATATTAAACTTGATGTAACAAGTTACGATTATGATGGAAGACCTCATACCCCAAGAGTCACAGTAACTGTTGACGGAGAAGTGCTTGAAAAGAAAAATTATTCTGTTACATACAAAAATAATAAAAACCGTGGTACGGCTTATGTTATTGTAAAAGGCAAAGGGAAATCATATACCGGCACAGCAATAGCGTTTTTTGATATTGTTACCCCGAGTGGTAAGACAGGTTTTGATTCTGTTGTAGTAAATAAAGGAAAAAATGTGACGTATAATGGAAAACTTCAAAAACCCAAAGTCGTTGTTAGGATGAATGGGAAGAAGCTTGCTGTTAATAAAGACTATACGCTTGAATATACTAGTCATTTTAATGCCGGCAAGGGTAAAGTAAAAGTTACCGGAATCGGAAATTATGAAGGTTTAAGTAATAATGTAGACTTTACTATTGAGCAGAGGCTGATTAAGAAGGCATCTATTAAAGCTAAAAGTTCTACAAATTATACTGTAAAGTATGCTGGAAAAATCTTGGTTGAAGGAATTGACTATGAAGTAGAGTGTGAAGAGATTTCTGGTACTAATAAGGTAAATTTGAAATTTAAGGGATTGAAAAATTTCAGTGGGGAAATAACAAAGAAAAAGGTAAAGAAATAAAGAACTCTTTGTGTGGTGATGTAAAATCATGGATATTGTCTTTTTAGGTCTTGAAATTTTTGGTATTTGTATGATCGTGATCGCAATATTGCTTCTGCTTCAGGGTGATGGCTCCAGGGATCAGAAGCTGATGCTGTGCTTTTTGGTTGGTTCGCTGGTACAGAATTCGGGATATTTGCTGGAAATAACGGCGCCAACATTAGAGGCGGCAATGGTAGCTGTCAAGGTACAATATCTGGGTTCGCTGACGATTCCGATTAGTTACTGTTATTTTATATTCAGCTATTCTTTTGAAAAAGCACCTATGAAGATACTAAGTTTTTTGAAGATTGTGGATGCTTTTATTCTGGGCCTTGTATTTACTTGTGATTTACATAAAATTTATTACCGCGAGGTAAATTGGCTGGAAACCGCACAGGGGCATGGATATCTGAGTCTGGAGTATGGACCGGGATATTGGCTTTTTATGGTGTGTGGCACGATTGTGCCTTATGCACTGTCTCTGTATGCGCTGCTTCGTGTCTGTATTAAGAAGCCGGAGTATACCGTGGATAGGAAATACAAGCTGATTCTTGGCTTGTCCGTTTTGCCTGTGGTGGCGCTTATCTGCTATTCTATGAAGCTGACGGATGTATATGACCCGACGCCCTTTGCTTTAGGGCTGGTTCTTTCTAGCGTGGTAATTCTGATATGGAGCAGGAAAGTTTATGACTTCAGCAAACTGGCTTCGAGGATTATGCTCAATAGTATGAGCGACGGTGTGATCGCACTGGATGAACAGAAAAGGATTGTCAGCTATAATCCGGCGGCTGCAGGTATTTTTAAGGAGCTAAACAGCGGAGCCATTGGAAAGCTTGTTGATGAGCTGACGGATTTTCCGCAAGGGATTCTCGGCGATGATGTAAAGGAAGAATTTTTTTTAAACGACTGTTTTTACCAGAGTCATGTGAGGCAGATTCTGGATAGGTTCGGGAAGAATACAGGTTATGTTGTCCTGATTCTGGATGTGACTGAGACGAGGAATTATATAGAAGAGATTAAAAGAGTACAGAAACAAGCGGAGCAGGCAAATTTGGCCAAAAGTGCGTTCCTTGCCAATATGTCTCATGAGATCAGGACGCCAATGAATGCGATTGTTGGGTTGAGCGATATTATTATGGAAGAAAGCAGGGGACGGAAGGTGTATGAATATGCCTGTGATATCAAGGCGTCCTCAAGAAATCTTTTGGCACTGATCAATGATATTCTCGATTTGTCCAAGGTGGAAGCGGGAAGGATGGAGTTGGTGCCGGTAGAATACCATGTGAAAACGCTTGTGAATGAAGTGCTGAATATGATGGACGTTGTGGCATCGCAGCGTGGACTGATGATGGAAAGCGAGTTTGATATGTCCATTCCTTGCCGCTATCTGGGCGATGAAGGCAGAATAAAGCAGATTCTTATCAATATTATGAATAATGCCCTTAAGTTTACTGAGAAAGGTCATGTCAAGATTTCCGTCGCAGGGAAGCCGGGGGAAACGGAGAACATGGAGCTTCTGGTTTTCCGGGTTGAGGATACAGGCTGCGGTATCCGGGAAGAAGATATAGAAGGAATATTTGAGAATTTCAAGCAAGTGGATTCCAAGAGAAACAGAAGCGTGGAGGGAACAGGTCTTGGTCTGTCTATTACGAGGCATCTCATAAATTTGATGGGGGGAACAATCGGAGTAGAAAGCGTATATGGTGAGGGAACTACCTTTATTGTAGAAATCCCGCAGAAGATTGTGGACCGAAGACCTTTGTCCGAGGTCCCGGAGAGAGCGGTTAAAGAGGAAGAAAGTCTGGAACCATTTTCAGCAAAAGACTGTACAGTTTTGGTAGTAGATGATAATATGATTAACAGAAAGGTTGCAAGATTAAGACTGCAGACCTACGATTTGGATATTGATGAAGCTGACAGCGGACCGTCGGCAATAGAACTTGTCCGTAAAAAGCGCTATGATATTATCTTTATGGATCACATGATGCCTAAAATGGATGGAATGGAGGCAGCGCGGATCATTCGTAAAGACTGCGGGGAAAACGGCAGACTGCCGGTAATGATTGCACTGACTGCCAACGCCATGGAAGGCATTAGGGAATGCTTTCTGGCAAACGGATTTCAGGATTTTATTACGAAGCCTTTGGAAATAAGACCTATGCATGAGGCGCTGCTTAGATGGATTCCGGAGAAAAAAAGAACAGCGGTTAAAGTGCAGACAGAAGACAAGCAATCCGACGATGACAAGCATAGGGAATTTCAAGATATTCTGATTGAAGGAATTGATACGGATGAGGTGGCAAAGCATTATTCCGGCACTGTGGAAGAATTTAAAGAACTGCTGAATTTATATTGTCTGGATGGAAAGCGTAAGCCTGAGCGCTTGAGGGAGCTTTGGGAAAAAGGTGATTATAAAGGTTATGGCATAGAAGTGCACGGATTGAAGAGTGCCTCCGCCAATGTGGGCGCTATGAAAATTTCAAACAGTGCCAGAGAACATGAAAAAGCTGTGTACAGAGGAGATGAGACCTTTGTTGACAGCCATATTTCCAGATTGTTGGCGGATTATGAGGAGCAGGTAGAGCATATTCAGGATTTTTTGGATAAGAACCGTAAAACGGAAGATGTGAAAGAAAAGGCTCAGGAAATGGAACAGGCAGATTTGATTGAGAAAATCAAGGATGCTCTGAATAGTCTGGAAAATTTCCGCGCCAAGGATTGTGCTCATAAGATAGTGGATATTCTACAATACCGGCTGAATCCTGATACGGAAAGCCGGCTTAAGGAAATACAGGAACAACTGAAATTATATGAGGATGATGCTGCGGAACAAATGCTTCGGGATTTGATCAAGCAGATTGAGATGGAGGGATGATATATGAATGCTAGACGTAAAGTATCGCCGCTTGATGTCAAATTGAAATTATCGGCGAATAGTGCTAAACTGAATGTATCGGATGTGGATGGTAAACTGAAAGTATTGGCTGTGGATGATAATAGTATCAGTCTTGCAGCGATTGAGCAGGCGCTTAATGATGAATATGAGGTTATTCCGATTAATTCCGGCACACGTGCGCTGCAATATTTGAAGAGTGAAAGACCGGACCTGATTTTGCTGGATATCCAGATGGAAGTAAAAGACGGTATTGAGACGCTGAAAGAAATTCGTGATATGGAGGAGTGTAAAGATATTCCCGTTATTATGCTTACATCCATGAGGGATAAGGAAATAGTTTTTGAAAGCGCTAAGCTTGGGGTGGTAGATTATGTGATCAAGCCCTTTAACAAACTGGATTTACATGAGAGGGTGGACCGTGTGTTAAAGTGGGAATAATAGAACGGTAAAAAACAAACGTAAAAATGATAATTTGAGAAAAAGAGCTGTGAAGGCTCTTTTTTTGCTTAACATAAGTATGACTCGCGGAGCGTGGCTAAACACTTCACATCACTATAAATACATTCGGCGTCATTATTATGGCATAAGCGGATAATGGGTATTATAATTTTAAGTTTAAGGAAGGTGATTCTATGATTAACATTGCTGTCTGCGATGATGAAAAATTTATGTCAGAAATAATTAAAAAGATGGCAGAAGATTTTTTCAGAAAGAAAAACACAGATATCTCTGTTGCGGAGTATTCTTCGGGAGAAGAATTGTTAAAAAGCGATGAAAGAATAGATATCCTTTTTCTTGATATCGGGATGCAGGGTATGGACGGAATAGAAACTGCCGGAAGGTTAAGGGCGCATGGCTATAAGGGCTTTCTGATTTTTATAACGGTTTTGAAAGAAATGGTATTTCGGTCTTTTGAGGTAGAACCGTTTGATTATTTAGTGAAACCCGTGCAGGAAGTAGATTTTGAGAAGACAATGGAAAGGCTTTTTAGTTCCATGCGGGGCGGATTAGCGCCGGAAAAAGAAAATTTGTTAGTCCAGAAAGGATACGAAAGCAATATCATTTCTTTTCAGGATATTATCTGCTGTGAAATCATAGACAGAAAAGTATATCTGTATCTTGTGTCAGGAGAGGTTATAGACTATTATGAGCGGATTGAAAATCTGGAAAAGAAGCTGGATAAAAGATTTTTCAGGTGCCACAGAAGCTATCTGATAAATTTGAATCATTTGAAGAGCTACAGGAATAACACTGCATATATGGCGGATGGGAAGGAAATACCTGTGTCACGCCTTAGAAGTAAGGAATTCTCAAATGTGATCTTACAGTATATGAGGGAATGGGGAGTGTGAAATGGCTGATTATCTGGATTTTTTTAATATATATGTTATGGGAAGCCTTGAGATGGTTATGGGCTTTTGGTTCTTCACAGGATTTTTGCAAAAGAAAGGGAAAATCATATACAGTACATTGTTTGCAGCCTTTGGGATGAGTGTTCTTACGATTTTTAATCTGCATGGGATTGGGTCATTTCTTGTATTTATTATACTCCTTATTACGGCGGGAAAACTGCTTTACAGAGCAGAGTTTGTATCTGCGGCTTTGTATGCTGTTGTAACAGAAGAAATTCTGAATTTATGCTTTGGTTTAACGAATTCATTATCATATATTCTGTCGCTCACTGTTTTTATGAAAAATCCGCAAATTTTCGGTTTTATTTTAATGGGGGCGGGTAATACCCTTGCTCTTGCACTGGCGTTTCTGTGTTACCGGGGCGTACAGAAATGCTGTGGTTGTGATGAAACAATCGACAGAAAATATGTGTTTGTGATACTGATGCCGGCGTTATTGATTTTTTTGGCAAGTGAATATATCAATGAAAATATTTATGGGAATACCATGACGACAGAAAGAGAAGGAATGCTGTCCGGTGTGAATCCATATCAGATGTTATTTATGCAGGTATTGGGGGTAGCCAGCCTGTTTTGTATTCTGTTTTCATATAAAAAGCTTACAGAAAGTTTTAAACGCAGTAAAGAGGCAGAACTGTTAGAGCTGCAGGCACATTCCCTTAATCAATATGTTGAAGAGGCAAAACTGCGTTATGAAAAAACAAAATCGTTCCGTCATGATGTAAAGAATCATATAACGGTTGTAAAGGAACTGCTGCAAAACAAAAAGGCGGAGGCAGCATTACAGTATGTGGAGGAGATGGAAAATTTAACGGCAGATATATCGTTCCCAGTCAGCACAAATCATCCGGTGCTTGATATTCTGCTTGGAAATAAATTAGGTATTGCGGAAGAAAACCGGATAGAGGTGCAGTGCTCTTTAATCGTTCCTTATCCTTGCGGAATCAGCGACATAGATTTCTGCATCATTTTAGGGAATGCGCTGGATAACGCTCTTTCTGCCTGTAAACGAATCAGTAACGGTAAAGAGAAATACATCCATGTGGCAGGGAAAGTGCAAGGCGACTTTTTGCTAATGGAAATAGAAAACAGTTTCACCGGCAGGAGGACGATCCGCAGCGGAACGGGACTTGCCAATATAAGGGCGGCGGTAGAGAAATATCAGGGAGCAATGGAGATACGGACAGAGGGAGAAAAGTTTGTGTTAAGCCTCCTTTTAATCATTCCACGGCAATCAGAAAGCACTTCACAGCAAGCGGGTTAAATGTGGACAGTGTGATGACGAATAACAAATAGAGGCAGTAAAAAACAAATATTGTCTAAGAAAAGTCTGCAAATAAGAGGTCAGGCAGAAATTGATGAACTTTAAAAAGGAGGATGAAATCATGTCGATGGAAGTAAGAGGTAATTATAAGGATTACACAAATGATTATTTAGAAAAGCTGCAGGAAGAACGTGAAAAGGCAAAGGAAAGCGGAAAAGAAGAGGGCATTGGAAATAAGAGTGAAAACATTCCTGCTCCAAAGGACGAGTATATAAGCAGTGAACAGTCGGGCAGCAGGCCAAGCGGGTTGTATCATATGGGTAAGGATGAAAACGGCAATCCGAAGGTGCTGTATGATGATCCGAAAAAAGCCAGTGGTGCAGATAGAAATGGAGAGTCAGGCGTAAGAGCCAGTAACCCTGAAAATGATAAAGAAGCTGAACAGCCCAAAGTAAGGTCGGGTGGCCGGGAAGATGATGCAGAGGAAGTCACTGGTAATACTGATGCGGTTGACAGGGAAATTGAGAAATTAAAAAAAGAGAAACAGCAGTTAGAACAGCAGATCAGAAAAGCTTCCGGAGATGAGGAAAAGAGCAAGGAATTGGAGAAAAAATTAGCACAGGTAGAGAGCGAATTGAGTCAAAAGGATAATGATACATACAGGAGACAGCATGCAGTGATTACCAGACGTGCTTAATGAGAAACTTATGAATAATGCCCTGAAGTTTACCGAGAAAGGTCATGTCAGTATTTACGTCGCAGGGAAGCCGGAAAAAACGGAGTATACAAAAAAGTGACCATAACTTTTCAATATAAAGACTGTAATTATAGATAAAAGTGCCATTGTAAATAAATTTATAATCATATATACTTTATACCGTTGGATATATTATGGTATATTTGTGTTTTTATATTCAATTTGACAACTGTTGTTTATAACTAAAATAAAAGGAGGAAAAGTGAGTTATGGTTAAACGACTTTTGGCATTTGTCCTGACAGCGGCTTTAATCGTGGAAACACCTGCGACAGCTTATGCTGTAGAACAAACACCCATAACTGCGGAAGACAGTGTTCAAGACCTTGTAGGGGGGGGCGATAAAACTGATACATCTTCCCAGGATGGAACAGAAGACGGAGACAGTATTTCAGAGGAAACTGCAGATGATTCTTCAGTGGAGAATGAGATTGAGGTTTCAGCTTCTGTTGAAACAGAAAATACGGAAGGTGAAGATGGTTCAGAAGACATTGAAAGTGATGCTGCTTCAGAGAGTGGTAATGATGCTGCTTTAGAGGCTGAGGAACCTTTGGGCGATATAACTGAGAGCGTTAAGCTTGTTCCCAGCGGTGATGGAGTAAGTGCTGCAGCATACAGCTTTAAGGATACTTTTACTGTGGAGCTTGGAGACGATGCGGCTGCAGGTGCTGTTTTAGCTGATTCATATCAACTCGAAATGATTCTGAATGGCTTTAAATTAACCTATGCACCAGACGGAGAAGAAGTGCAGGAGAACTTAGTGTTAGACAAAGCTGCTTCCTATGAAAAGGAATTATGTTCTTCTGACTTTTTCTATGGGGATATGAGTGTTCGGGTGCAACTTCGTCCGGATACTGAATATGAATTGGAGTATGTTCTTTCGTGGGAAATTGCAGAAGGTAATGAATTATCCGCAACCGGTACTATTAATTTTAAGACGGCTAAAGCCAATATGTCTTGGAATGTGGATAGAAAAGCAATCGTAGATAATAAGATGCCGGTCGAGGTGCATATTGATAATAATGATGCTGCAACGAATACTGCAGATTTAAAGGGTATGAATATAGGTTTATGCGCTTATTTGAAAGAAAATAAAGAGGACGCTACATATAGTAAATTGTCTGATGATGTTATCTTGTTTGACAGCGTTAATAACTACACGCAGACATTCAATGTTGATATAGCGGATCTGGACCCGGAAACCGAGTATGTGCTTGCATTGGGTTTGGATGGTGACACTAGTGTGGGTGAAGCTGCAGTCCTTGTTTACGATACTTATAGATTTTATCCGGCTGTTGTGGATGAAGATAACAGCGAAATAAAGATAGGAACTACCTATGCTGCTAAAACTGCCGCGGTTATTACGTATCAATTATCCGGTTTGGATGCAGCTGAAAAGCGTGATCTGATTCTGTATTATAAGGCGGATGCAGCTGAGTCATGGACAACAAAGGAAATAGCAAACGCAGTAAATACAGAGGTTGGCAGCTTTGATTCAGTTAAGCTTACAGGCTTAACAGCCGGCACTGCATATAGTTATGCATTGTTGGTTGCAGATGATAATACAACAGAACCGGCCCAAGCTGATATTAAAACCTTTAACACGCTTTCGGCTGATGCTACTGTAAATAATATTACTTTTGATGCGAGCGATACATCTGTTGATATTTCATATAGCCCATCATCAAATGCTGTTGGAGCTTCTGCTTACATATTATTCTATTACAGGAAGTCTTTAGCTGGTGAAAATTCAGAAGAGTGGACCAGAGTAGAATTAGACAAGGATGCATCTGTCAAAACTATAAGCGGTTTAACGGCTGAAACTACTTATGAGTATAAGATAGGTTTTGCTTCTGACGTTAATGCTTCTGTTGATGAGGCAGATGTGCTTACTTTAAGTGATACTACATTTACTACAAAGAAACCGGCGGAAGATAACCGTGAGATAAAGGGTATTACCGTTGAATCTAAGCCAACCCGTGTAAAAATTAATTACACTTTAAGCGGCAACCTTAGCGATAAAGATTATGTGGTATGTTTTTACAAGGCGAAAAATGCAAATGAACAAGATTGGATAATGGGGGATTGGTGGCCTGTAGATGGATATGATTTGCTTGAAATCAATAGCTTAAGTCCGAAAACAGAGTATGAATATAAAATAGGTTTTTGCAGCAGAAACCCTCGTTATAATGAGATTTCTGCAGCTGAGTTAGTGAAACCTGTGCGGGGTGATTTTTCAACGATTGCTGATAACCGTAAAGTAACAGCAACTGTTGAAAGTAAGGCAACAACAGCAACAATCAGCTATACGCTCAGCGGTGATTATGATAATTTGGATACGATTTATTGCTTTTATAAAGTAAAAGATGCAGGAACATGGACATTATACGATTACCGTGATGCTGTTGGAGAAGGAGACGAATTTGAATCTGACGATTCGTTTGTACTGGAAGGTTTGAATCCTGAAACTACTTATGAATACAAAGTCGGTTTCGGACCTGAAGATATCTCGACGCCGGATAAGCTTGAAGGAGAGTGTGCAGAGGCTGATTTTAAGACCTTGGCTGACCAGAGAAAATTATCCAATGCACAGGCGGAGGTTGTAGAATCGGGTTCAAGCCCGAAAATCATGCTGAATGCATTTTTCAGCGGTAATATTGAAGAAAAGTATACTTACATTTATTATTTCTATAAAGAACAAGCTGCGGCAGGCACAGATGCGGCTTCAGCTCCGACATGGAATAAGTATAGTACAAGTACATCAAGTGTTAAGCGTTATTGCATTCAATCCATAACAGATGGTATTGACTGGGGTAAAACCTATGATTACGCGATAGTAATTTCGGATAACTCTAGTTTAAACAATCCTGATGAAGTAACTAAGGAAGGCTGGAAACTTACCGGAAATGTTGTTGTTCCGGCAACGAAGGCTCCAACATCCATTACTTTGTCACAGTCAGACCTTTACCTTAATTTGACAAGCGATGGCGAAGGCTGCGATTATCAGATAATTAAGGCTGATATAGCTCCGGCTGACGCCAACAAAGCGTTGGTTTGTTCAAGCAGCAATCCTGATGTGGTAGATGCCTATTATTCTAATGGACGTATATTGGTATATGCAACTGGTATTGGAAAGGCAGCAATTACCATAAAATCACCTTATTCCGATACTGTGTCTGCAACAATTAATGTTGAAGTGGCCAGTTATATAATTCTTGCAAGGGATGGAGCAACTGTAAGTCCTGAACCAATGACATATGTTGCTTATCCTAAGTTTACAGATGGCAAAAATATTGTATCCAAAGAAGAATATCTTTTGTATAAAGTAACAGATATGGCAACTGGTGCGGCAACTTTGGTTACCGATTATAAGGTTACATCAGAGAATGAGTCTATTGTTACATGGAGAGAGAAAGAGAGGAAGCTTGTTACAGGCAAGAGCGTGGGAACTGCGGATTTAGTCTTTACAGACGGAGAAGGAAAATTTAAGGCGCGCTTGACTGTTGAGACTTATTCTTCAGCTAAGACATTTGCAATTACCGGACTGACAAATTCAACATATGATGCGATAGAGAAAGATGGCGTATATACCATTCCTAATTCTTATGCGTCATATAAGGCAGTAGTGAAGTTTAGTCCTTCATCTTCACTTTCCACCAGTGATTTGTCAATGTTCGGATGGTCAAGTTCAAATACTGCTGTAGCAACTGTAAATGATGGAATTATTACGCCGGTAGGAGCTGGTGAGACAACAATTACGGCAACAACAGATATAACAGATTTCAATAAACAGGTTTTGGCGCCTGCAACAATAAAGATTAAGGTTGTAGAGCTTCCGGGGAATTTGGCAACTTCACCTGTATATGTGCTCGCAAATACTGTAACTAAGTTAAGCGATGTTACATGTCCTGATGGCTGGGCATGGAAGGAGCCGGAGACTCCTATTGTTACTAATGCAGTAAATACTAGCCCTTATCAGTTTGAAGCGGTATATACTAAGGGGGATAAGTATCCTGCAGAGTCAACAGTAAGTGTTTATATAGCACGGGTAACCGGAATATCAGCATATAGTGATCCGGATGCTGTGTTAGAGGTGGCAAAGAGCAGTACTGATGCCGAGAATGATTCGTTGACCCTCACAGTCAATACAGGCTATCAAGGTGGTTTTAATTCCTTAACAAAAGCTAATGGTTATGAGGATTACCATATAGAAATACCGGATGTGACAGGTCTTAAAATTGAGCCTATTAAATATCAGTCTCCTTATTATGATGAGAATGGGCTTAACAGAAATGGCATACAGCAGTTTACAATTAAGGCCCAAAAAGCAGGAAGCTATACATTAAAACCTGCAATTTATGTTAAGGATGCCAAAGGAAACAAGAAACTGCTTGCTAAAACATCTTATAAGCTTAAAGCAGTAGATGCATCTTTGGCAGAGAGTATTGGAATTCAACTTACAGAGGAAGCTAAAAAGAATACATCAATTAAGACGGATGTTAATGGCAGATTGTATATTGACCTAACGCCTTCAAATGAGATTGGTGCAGCCGCTGCAGAATCCGTACAGGATTTTGATGTAGAAGCAATATTAAAAGACTGGAAAGATGCATTAAAGATTGGTGACGCAGCAACAACCGCAACTTCGGAAACTCTCAAGAATACTAAGGTTACATGGAAAGTCAGTGACGTCAAGGTGGCAACAGTAAAAGCTGATTCTGCCAACAGCCAGAAAGCAAAGGTTACTGTTAAAGGCGAAGGACATACAATACTTACTGCAACTGCTAAAGATGCAGCAGGACACAGCGCTCAGTTAAATATTGAGATTCGTAACCACGCACCGCGTGTAAGCGCCTCAAATGTAAATGTTAATACAGCGTTGGACTATACGTCGGAATATGGACTATTGCTTGCAGAAAACGAAGCAGGATTAGTTGAAATCGTTCCGGTGTATGGCGAATATATTAGAGATGTTAAGCTTTATGAAGACGATACTTTAAGCAATAATTTCAAGGTTTACGGAGAGTATGAAGATTGTGTAATAGGTGCAAAGTCTGCCGAATTAAGAGCCGGTAAGTATATCGTAGAGATGCGTGTGACTACCTCTACTAATAAGACGTATAAATATCCTATAAAGGTAACAGTGAAAAATAAACCGGCTAAGGTAACTGCTAAATCCGTTAATGCGGTTAATCTGTTCTACACTAATGATGAAGCAGCAGCTGCATTTAAGATTTCAGGAGCCAATGATGGAATTTCCAGTGTTAAATGGACGGATAACTCCACCGGAGTAGGAAACGGCTTTAGTACGGAATGGTATTGTGAAGATGAATATGGTTATGGTTATTGGTATGGTGGACAGGAGAATATCAGCCTGACTAATAAGAATAAGCCTTCTGATGCTGGTATAGTTAAGGGTGAGTTTACTGTTAAATTGTATGGATACCGTGATGCATGTACTGTACCTATGACAATTAAATGGAATTACAAGAAGCCGTCAATTGTTACCTATAAAAATAATAAAGCGGCAGCATCTACTACAATTGAACCTGCAGCCGGAGTTTATAGTAATTATTTCCAGTTATATGATAAGACAAATAAAAGATATGTGTACTATGGCGACAGCAGTTATGGCGAAGAAAGTCAGAGATATTATCATGCTATAATTTGTAATAATAAAAATATAGAGATAGAGCCTTATGATATTGGCTATAACCGTGTCAACTATCATTACACTGCCTCCAAGACAAGCGGAAGCGAAAAAATTGAGTTTAAGCTTGCATCAAATGTTTGGAGAGAGGATTTAACAGTTAAGCATACCATTAAGCTTGCAAAACCTACAGCAGTTCTTTCTGCTTCTCAGATTGTAATAAATACAAATAAACCTGCTGTGAACTCTACACAGATTTATTTAAAGAACAGTGGATATGTAATTGCATTGAGTGATGTTAAGGTAGAAGGCAAGGATGCTAAATCAACTAAGCTGTTAGATGATGATTTATTGGAAATTATAAATAATAATGGCACTGATGACAGCGAGTGGATAGATGTAAGACAGAATGACGCCAAGATTATGGGCAAGGATCCGATTAAGGCCGGAACTTATTCATATAAGCTTACACCGTATTATACCGATAACAGCGGAAACAGACAGGCGCTGAATACTGTAATCTTAAAGGTTAAGGTAATAAATAAGGATATAACCGTTAAGACTAAGGTTAAGAATACGTTGGATTTAGTAAAGGGTACTGCGTCATATAATTATATGGAGATTACTCCGACATTCAGCAATATTGGCACCGGATATAGTGTAAAAGGTGTTAAGTTGACCGGAGAGTATAGTAAGTACTTTACTTTATCTGGAAGTTCTAATAGCGGTTATAGGAATCTTATGATTTCCGGTACAGGAGTAGGCAAACTCAAAGCCGGACAGAGTTATAAACTGACATTAGAGTATACTGTTTCTATGACTGGTGGAGATGTATTTACCGTTACTTCTAAGCCGATTACCGTTAAACCTAAACAGACCGCTCCTAAGGTTAAGGTAACTTACAATAATCAGACTATTTATGCGGGTGCAGATGATGTCGGAAGGTATTATATGCTGGAGACAGATGCATATAAGTATAAGGTGAACGGAGAAACAAAAATTGTTTATCCATATGAGATAGTTGATGTAGATGGAAGTCTTGACTGTAATAAGGACGGAGTGGCAGATATTATTGTCAGCAGTAGCTGGAGCAGCAGTTATTATTGCAGCGCTTTGGTAGAAATTGCTGACCGAGACGGAGTTCTTACTGCTACTGGAACTAAAGGCAAGACCTACAGTGTACCTGTTACAGTAACACTTAGAGGCAGGGACGGCATCAGTAAAGATGTTAAAACAACAATAAAAGTAACAATTAAGCGTTAATAAGTTTTTTAAAGGAAAACCGCAGGATGAATAAGGTCCTGCGGTTTTTTGTGTATTAAAATTTTTTTGAAATTAGGAAATTACGCCGTCTTGTAGATGATACAGGACGGCATTTTTCTGTATAATAAAAAATGAATAAAATATGTAACCTTTTGCTCTCTTTATACGTGTTAAAAGTATAGGAGGTGAAACACATGGACATAGAGAAGAACATAAGAGAAGCGGTCATAAAATACAGCGATACGCTCTACAAAGTCTGTATAGTTATACTGTGCAATGAGCAGGATGTTCAGGATGCTATTCAGGATACATTTTGCCGGTACTTGGAAAAAAAGCCGGAGTTTAATGATGAGGAGCATGAAAAAGCATGGTTGATCAAGGTGGCAACGAATATCTGTCGTGATATGATACGTTTTAGAGTTAGGCATCCGAAAGTCAGTATTGAAGAAGTAGAAAATACTCTTATTGCACCGGAACAGAAAGAAATATTAAAAGAATTCCTCGAACTGCCAATCAAACAGAAAACAGTCATTTATCTACACTATGTAGAAGGATACCAGATAAAGGAAATATCGGATATTCTTGGAATCACACAAAGTGCGGTAAAAGTAAGGCTGATGCGGGGAAGGAAGCAGATGCGGAACATGCTCAGTATGGAAGGAGGTATATAACAGATGAACGGATATGATGTAAAGAAAGTTATGGATCAGGTACACATTTCAGAAGAGATGCAGGAGGATATTATTATGAATGTTCAGAATCGTATCGAAAATAGAAATAAGAATACAAGGGAATGGAATTGGAGAAGGATGGTGGCTGCTGCGGCAGCGTTTATACTGGCAGCAGGGTTAATCAGTTTTCCGGTTAGAGCGTTTGTGACAAGTGTGGTAAAGGAGAGAATGGAAAGCATTCCCAAGGAGGAAGTACAGGAAATTAACGATATGGTTCAGTCTAAGCCTACAGAAGCTGACACTTTTTCAAGGGAATATTATGAGAGTGAAAAGGAACGCAATAAAGAACTCTGGCAGGCATATAAGGATGGAAAATTCCCCGAAAATGCCATTGCACAGGTGGATAATGAAGAGGATGCACCGGAGGGAACGCTATACTATGTAAAGGCTACAGGCGTTTTCAATCTACCGGCTCAGGAGATGACCGACGAGGAGCTTTTGGAGATTATTGATTTTCAGCATAAGATGAGTTATGCGGTCGAACAGAGTCTAAACGGAAAAACACCGGAACAGATAGCTGAGGAGGATTTGGCAAGGGAATTGGCGGAAAGAGCCATGCTTGAGGAAAAGGTGAAGGCTGCAGGCGGAATCAGCAAAGAGGAAGCGATAGAGATTGCAAAGAAAGCGATTGAGGCTGATATTGGCGAAATGGCAAAGGAACTAAAACTACTTATAGACCGCCCCGAGGCCAAGGCTAATGGATGGGAAGTGGGTTTACTTGATATCACGGATGCGGATGAGTATAAGGGAGATATAGCTTATGTCGTACAGTTTGATAAGTGGGATGAGATGATGGAACCCGAGGATTTTTTACATTATGTTTGTTATGTCAATGCTATAGACGGCAGTATTAGCGGCGCCTATTCCATTAGCGGGGACAATTTTGATTATGACGATATTGTCTGGTATGAGCATTAACTATAGAAAACGTCGCAAAAATTACTTTTCCAATCTGCGCGAGAAGCATGAATCATTTTATTTACATACGCCAACACAGAGTCAGCACTGGCAGAAAATTCCCGCCAGTGCTGATAGTATCCAATATTATTTTTTGAGTTGGAGACCGTCCTTGAATGCTTCGCCTACTCTTTCTGTTACCTTATAATAGCCGTGCGTATAAGGGTCAAATGCGATAGCATTTACCAGAGACATGTCAATTTTGCCATTAACCATGACACTCTCATCAGCTGTAACGTTTACTACTTTACCGATAACGCCACAACCGTATTTATCATCTTGATATTCGATGAATTCACACTCTAAGCAGAGTGGAAACTCGTTGATGATTGGT
>CAMWKB010000053.1 GCA_947174705.1 uncultured Lachnospiraceae bacterium | reverse complement strand
AGTCTACACAGTACCATGATATGCTGGAAAAAATAAGAGAGAAGTTAAATTTCACTTCTCTCCGTTTCAACCGTTTAGACGATATGATTGCCTCAGTCGGTATTGATAAATCTAAATTATGTACATATTGCTGGGATGGGCGGGAATAACATCCCCCCATCTTCTGCATAAAAGCTTTCGATGAAACTCTATTTAAGAAATCCGTTAATTATCCTCTCTTCTGCCTCAGCCTCCGTAAGCCCCAGCGTCATAAGTTTAATGATCTGCTCACCGGCTATCTTACCGATTGCGGCCTCGTGAATCAGAGCAGCATCCACATTATTGGCTTCAAGCTGCGGAATCGCAAGTACCCTTGCACTGTCCATAATAATTGCGTCACACTCCGTATGACCGCTGCATGGAACATTTCCGGTAATGCGGGAATCAAATTTCTGATACGAGTTATCTCTTGCAACGGAGCGCGAAACAACATCAGCACTCGCGCCTTCACCATTTAATTTCACTTCATAGCTGCTTACGGCTTCCTGATCTCCATGTGTCATAAGCCGCTCGCGCACAATAAGTCTTGCGCCTTCACCAAGTTCGGCAACAGTGTTTCGTACGGTGGAATCCACGCCTTTTATCTGTACCATTTCCATTTCCATAAGACTTCCGTCTTCTAAATAAACTTCGGTCCCCGGATTCAGTATTCTTTTTCCTTTTCCGTCTCCTGAGCCATAGTGTTTTTCTACATATTTTACCTTAGAATTTTTACCCAGATAAAAACGGTGTATTCCGTCATGCTCCGAGTCCTGTACACCGCAGTTGTCAATTCCGCAGCCCGCCACTATTGTAACGTCAGCGTCCTCACCTATATAGAAATCATTGTATACAATCTCTTTTATACCGCTCTTGCTTAAAACTACAGGAATATGAACGCTTTCGTTTTTAGTGCCTGCCTTGATTTGTATATCAATTCCGCTCGCGTCTTCTTTAGACACAATATCTATATTAGCCGTTGTATTTCTTGCCGCCATTTCACCGTTTGCGCGTATATTGTAAGCGCCCTCCGGTACTTCATGAAGGTCCGCTACTTCCTCCAAAAGTCGTTTCTGTATTGTATCAATCATTGCTGCCCATACTCCTTTCAATGTCAGCTATCAGGCATTTGCAATCACCTGTCCAAATACGTGCAGGCATTTGCGGCCGAAGGCGTTCCTAAAAGACCGGGTAAAATTTCATCCCTGCTGCCCTTATTTGCAATCTTTCCCTCTGACACCACAACTATCTCATCTGCAATATTCAAAATACGCTCCTGGTGAGAAATAATGAGAATAGAACCATCAGTAGTTTTCTTTTGCAGTCTTTCAAACACTTTAATAAGATTCTGGAAACTCCATAAATCAATGCCTGCCTCCGGTTCGTCGAAGACTGACAGCTTACTTCCTCTTGCAAGCAGTGTCGCAATCTCAATACGTTTTAGTTCCCCTCCGGAAAGACTGGCGTTAACCTCGCGGTTAATATAATCTCTTGCGCACAAACCCACTTCCGAAAGATATTCACATGCACTTGAGACCGATAAGTGTTTACCCGAAGCTATTCTCAACAAATCAATTACTTCTATTCCTTTAAAACGTACCGGTTGTTGGAAAGCAAAGCCGATACCCATATTGGCGCGTTCTGTGACGTTTTTCTCAGTAATATCCACACCGTCAAGATATATTTTCCCGGAAGTAGGTTTCTCAATCCCCACGATGAGCTTGGCAAGAGTTGATTTACCGCTGCCGTTGGGTCCGGTAATGACTACAAATTTATGGTCTTCAACAATCAGACTTACATCGCGGACTATTTCTTTGCTGCCTGCCTGTAAATCCTCTGCCGAAACTTCATAAGATATATTCTTTAATTCTAACACAATATAGCGCTCCTTTAGACAAACTAGCAATCCTTCAACGGACTTTTACGGTAGATAATATCGTCCCTGCCCGGTCCGTTTGAAATCATTGTAATAGGATATCCTATCTGCTGTTCTATAAACTCTATATAATTGCGACATTTTTCCGGAAGTTCTTCATAGTTCTTAATGCCGCGTATTCCACATTTCCATCCCGGGAACTTCTTGAATACAGGTTTAGCCTTTTCTAATTTAGCCGTAACCGGAAATTCTGTAGTTACTTCGCCGTCTATATCATAACCTACACAAACAGGTATCTCGTCAAGATATCCCAGCACATCCAGTACCGTAAACGCTACGTCCGTAGTTCCCTGTAACCTGCAGCCGTACTTAGAAGCCACACAGTCAAACCAGCCTACACGTCTCGGACGTCCGGTAGTTGCTCCAAACTCTCCGCCGTCGCCGCCGCGGCGTCTCAGCTCCTCTGCCTCGTCTCCAAAAAGCTCGGATACAAATGCACCGGCACCCACCGCTGAAGAATATGCTTTACATACAGTAATAATCTGCTTAATCTCATATGGCGGAAACCCTGCTCCGATTGCCCCGTATGCAGCCAAAGTAGATGACGATGTAACCATAGGATAAATTCCATGATCAGGATCCTTAAGCGTTCCGAGCTGTCCTTCCAGAAGAATGGTTTTGTTGTCCTTAATTGCCTGATTCAGATATGAAGAAACATCGCATACATAAGGCTCTATCATTTCTTTATATCCGTGCAGGGTCTCAAGTAGTTCGGCAGGGTCTATCAGAGGCTTATGATAAAGGTGCTCCAATAAAACATTCTTAGTCACGCAGACTCTCTCTACTTTTTCTTTTAACAATTCTTCGTCAAAAAGTTCACTGACCTGAAAACCTATCTTAGCATATTTATCCGAATAGAAAGGTGCAATCCCCGACTTGGTAGAACCAAATGATTTGCCGCCAAGTCTCTCCTCCTCATATTGGTCAAACAAAATATGATAGGGCATAACTATCTGGCATCTGTCAGATACCAATATCTTGGGCATCGGCACATTCCTGTCCGTAATAGACTTAATCTCATTAAAAAGAATCGGAATGTTAAGCGCAACGCCATTACCTATTATACTTGTCGTGTGGTCGTAAAATACGCCTGATGGCAATGTATGGAGAGCAAACTTTCCATAATTATTTACAATTGTATGTCCTGCGTTAGCGCCTCCCTGAAAACGCACGATTATGTCGGCTTCCTTTGCCAGCATATCCGTAATCTTTCCTTTTCCTTCATCGCCCCAGTTAGCGCCTACTATGGCCTTTACCATATTTATACCTCCTTATTGAACTTGGAAAAAAGTCGCAAATTATACATTTATCTGCGCTTCCATACCAAGCATTTCCTTATTTTCCTCAAGAATAGGATCTATAACCTCTTTCAAAAAACTCTCCACCTGTTTAGGTGCACAGCCAACATATCTTGAGGGCTCCATAGTCTTATTCAGCTCTTCAAGACTCATATTAAATTCAGGGTCGGCTGCAATAAGCTCAAGTAAATTATTTTCTTTTCCCTCTTTTTTCACATTAGCTCCGGCTATCATTGAAAGCTCACGTATTTTCTCATGAAGTTTCTGGCGGTCTCCGCCCATCTTAACGGCATCCATCATGATATTCTCGGTTGCCATGAACGGAAGCTCACTCAAAAGATGTTTGGTTATAACCTTATCATATACAACCAGACCATCCACTACATTCAGACACAGGTCCAGAATACCGTCAATCGCTAAAAAGCCCTCCGGAATCGAAAGTCTCTTGTTCGCCGAATCGTCCAATGTTCTCTCAAACCACTGCGTAGCAGATGTAATAGCCGGATTGAGCGCATCCACCATAACGAATCTGGATAGTGATGCAATTCTTTCACTACGCATCGGATTTCTCTTATATGCCATAGCGGAAGAACCGATCTGACTCTTTTCAAAAGGCTCTTCTACTTCTTTTAAATGCTGCAGCAGCCTGATGTCGTTGGACATCTTATGCGCAGACGCCGCAATACCGGCAAGAATATTGCAGACCCTTGTATCCACCTTACGCGAATAGGTCTGTCCTGATACCGGATAACATTTATCAAAGCCCATTTTAGCGGCTATCATAGGATCAATCTTGTCTACCATTTCCTGGTTACCGTCAAACAATTCCAAAAAAGAAGCCTGCGTACCGGTAGTTCCCTTGGAACCAAGAAGTTTCATTGTTGAGAGCACATAATCCAGATCTTCCAAGTCCAGACAAAATTCCTGTGCCCACAGGGTCGCCCGCTTTCCGACAGTAGTCGGCTGTGCCGGTTGAAAATGCGTAAATGCAAGTGTAGGAAGTTCCTTATACTCATCGGCAAACTTCGCAAGTTTGGCAATAACGTTAACGAGCTTCTTTTTAACCAGCTTAAGCGCCTGCGTCATTACAATAATATCCGTATTATCCCCGACATAACAAGAAGTTGCGCCAAGGTGGATAATACCTGCCGCTTTCGGACACTGCTGCCCATAAGCATATACATGGCTCATAACATCATGACGCACTTCTTTCTCCCTTGCCTTGGCAACATCATAATTGATATCCTCAGCATGGGCTTTCAGCTCGTCAATCTGCTCTCTGGTAATGACCGGCTTTCCGTTCTGGCTAAGCCCTAACTCCATCTCGGTCTCCGCCAACGCAATCCACAGCTTCCGCCATGTCTTAAACTTCATATCCGGCGAAAAAATATACTGCATCTCGCGGCTTGCGTACCGCTCCGAAAGCGGACTTACATATCTATCCATATGTTTTCTCCTTTTTTATTTTATTCCTATCTATTTATCATATTCCCCGCGGATATCCTCCTTAGGCGGCTCCATCGGGTAATTTCCCGTAAAACATCCCTTACAAATGCCAAGGTGCCCTGAAATTTCATCCAGTCTCTCCATTTCAAGATATGCCAGTGAATCCGCTCCGATTATGCGACGTATTTCTTCCACGGAACGGTTGTTGGCAATCAGCTGCTCTTTGGCAGGAACATCGGTTCCGAAATAGCAGGGCCATAGAAACGGCGGTGAGCTTACGCGCATATGAACTTCGGCAGCTCCCGCTTCCCTAAGCATCCTCACAATCCTGTCTGAAGTGGTTCCACGAACTATGGAATCGTCTATCATTATAATCCTTTTACCACGGACGGCTTCTTTTATTACATTCAGTTTTATCTTAACGCTGCTCTCGCGGTGTTTTTGCTGCGGGCTTATAAAAGTACGCCCTACATAGGCGTTTTTTACAAAGGCCTGCCCATAAGGAATATGGGACTGCATGGAATATCCAAGCGCAGCACAATTTCCGGATTCCGGTACTCCAACCACCAAATCCGCTTCCACAGGCGAGTCAATCGCAAGGTATTTACCTGCAAGAATACGTGAATCATAGACGCTTACTCCGTCTATATGACTGTCCGGCCTTGCAAAATAAATGTATTCAAATACGCATCTTGCATGTTTATCTTCACTTATACAGAGTCTTTTGTCAGACTCTACTCCTTTCCCCGGTGAGATTGTAACTATTTCACCAGGCTCAACATCCCTGACATATTCTGCGCCGATAGTATCCAGCGCACAGGTCTCGGATGCCAGAATATATGCATTATCACGCTTCCCGATGCATAACGGCCTGAAACCGAATGGGTCTCTTGCTCCAATCAGCTTACGCGGCGACATTATCACCAATGAATAAGCGCCTTTTAACTTCTCCATTGCACGCCCGACCGCTTCTTCGACGGTCGCACTGTTTAATCGCTCTCTGGCTATATGATATGCAATGACCTCCGAATCTATGGTAGTCTGAAAAATAGCTCCCGAATATTCCAGTTCATGACGAAGCTCAGGGGTATTTATCAAATTACCGTTATGCGCCATTGCAAGAGTGCCCTTTACATAATTCAGAACCAACGGCTGTGCGTTTTCTCTGGTACTGCTGCCCGCTGTCGAGTAACGGACATGCCCCACACCGATGTCACCTTTAAGCCTGTCAAGGTTCTCTGAAGTAAAGTTCTCGTTTACAAGCCCCATGTCCTTGACGCTTATAACCTTCCCTTTAGGGCCCTTAGTATCGCTTACAGCAATACCGCAGCTCTCCTGCCCTCTATGTTGAAGTGCAAAGAGTCCGTAATATATGCTGGACGCTACATCCGCGCCGTCAAAATCATACATCCCAAAGACGCCGCACTCTTCCCCCGGCTTATCTGTTTGTGTCATATAAATATCCCTTTCACCCTTTTATAGGCCGAGGCGCTTAAACACCTCATTATATGCCTCTTCAACATTACCTAAATCCCTGCGGAAACGGTCTTTGTCCAATTTCTCATTGGTATGAACATCCCACAATCTACAGGTATCAGGGCTTGTTTCGTCAGCAAGAATAATCTGTCCGTGATAACGTCCAAATTCAATCTTAAAATCGATAAGTTTGATATCTGCCTGTAAAAAATAATTCTTAAGTACTTCGTTTACCTTAAAGGCATATTTCTTAATTGTCTCTATCTCTTCCCATGTAGCAAGTTTCATAGCTACTGCGAAATAGCTGTTGATAAGCGGATCACCAAGTTCGTCATTTTTATAGCTGAACTCAATTGTCGGCTCGTCAAACGGCGTCCCCTCTTCAACTCCCAGTCTCTTAGAAAAGCTTCCCGCAGCCACATTACGAATAATAACTTCAAGCGGAACAATCTCCACTTTCTTAACTGCGGTCTCCCTGTCGCTTAATTCTTCAACAAAGTGAGTCGGAACCCCTTCTTTTTCCAACAGCTTAAATACATGGTTAGTCATTCTATTATTAATAACGCCCTTACCCACAATAGTTCCCTTCTTCTCCCCATTGAAAGCAGTAGCGTCATCCTTATAATCCACAATTAATACATCAGGATCGTCAGTTTTAAATACTTTCTTAGCCTTTCCTTCATATAATTGCTCTAATTTCTTCATACCTTAAACCTCCTCATCTTATTTTTCACCTTTTTTATTTTACATACTTTTCTCGTACTTTTCAACCATTTCTATAATTTCTCTCGTATACTGCGGATAACGGTTTACGAGCTCTTTTATTTCTTTATGCGCGCCGCCCGCTGCCACTTCTTTATTATAATCCATGCGACGCCTCAGGGACTGCCTTCTTATAATCAGATTGTGACGAATTTCCACCATTTCCTTATGCTCAAGGATTGCTTCCGTCTGGTGCAGCCAGATTGCGGGGTCATTTATATTATATCTTCTTAAAATTTTAATAAGCTCCTGCTGATTGTAGTCCAGATCAAGCTCTGCACGCCTGCATTTCTCACGTTCTTCCTTCTCCAGAAAATAATTCTTCCACAGGGTCTCTAACTCTTCCGCACTGGTAACGTTGTACTTTAAGTATAAATAATCCAGCAGATTGGTATTATTAACATATCTGATCTTTACCTTGTTTTGTAAAATGATCAGCTTATTAATTGAGGCTTCTACTCTTTTCAACTCATGTTTGGCTTCGGTATGCTTCACATAAATTGCGGTAATGGCGATTGCCGAAACTCCTGCGGTAATAATGTAGCCTATCTGGGTGTCCATATCCAGAAGGAACTGTAGTATAAGAAGCAGAATAAAACACAGCGCAAGCGCAGCCACACAGATTATTGCCATACCTCTGGTGTCCATAATTGCCCCTACCAGTTCATTCTTGCGGAACAGGTAGGCATGTTTTTCTCCGTCTAAGCGGCTTAAATCCTTCTTTATCAGTTCCTGATACCGCTCCGCATCCTTTAATTTGTTGCAGCCTTCTTCGATTTCGTCTAACATACGCTCTATCTGGTAAAAGCGTTCGTCGCTCATCAGACGCTTTCTGCCCTTATAATCATCGCGGCTGTTTTGTAAGAGCTCTACCTTCTTGGCGCAGCTTTTAAGCTCCTCTGACTCTTCTTCGGGAAGGGCTTCGATTTCCTCCATATCCTTAAGATATGAGGTCACAGTCTCATACTCAAAAGTCAGGTTTTCCATCTCTTTTGAGGCCTGTGCAATCCTTTCAAGGCAGCCTTTTACATAGTCTTGTCTAAACTCCTTGTTGTTAAAGTCCCTCTCCTGCGCTTCGTCTTCGCTGCCCCAGTCTTCGTTCTCGAAATCAGGCTCCTCTATTGCATGTTTCCATTTTCCGAATATTTTCTTTAACCAATTCATTTATCCTGATACACTCTCCCTATAATCATCCTTAAGCATGTTTGTCAAGTTCTCTATTTCATCATAGTACTGCACATCCGCGGCAGATGCCGCTCCTTCTTCCTTGCAGACGCGCAGGGTAAACAGCATCCTGTTCTCCTGCGTTGCATCAAACTGGGCCGACGCAGCTTCCGCCATACGCTCTACAATAAGCGAGGTTTCATGCAGCGAAGGATTTCTGGCAATATAATCCACATAATCCCTATCGTTATCACACATTCTCTTTGCTGCAAGAAACTGTTCCAAACTGTCGTTGTTTCCACTTATCCTGTATGCCTTCATAAATTCTTCCTGGGCATGCCCGAACATAAAAAGTATGGCATGAACAACTCCCATGTTATGATACAGCCTTGCCCTAAGCTCACTCTCTTCCTCCGGCAGCCTTGCAAGCAGGGACGAATAATGCTCAAGCGCAAGAATATAACGTTTATTCCTAAACATATGGTCGGCCCTTGCCTTTTGTTTCTCGTACGGGCTTAAGCCCGCATTTTCGCTGACAAGCGATACTGTACGGGCAACCGTCTCAGGCGGATAAAGTCCTGCATACTCTAATATAGTTCCCACAAAATCGGATGCGGATGCCTTTTCTTTTATAAGAGTATACAGACTGTCGGCAAGTTCTGTCAGTGAACACTGTTCATCCAGCCATCTTACTAATTTATCGCTTACAATGTCCTGATCCAACATTTCGGCATTTTCCACAAGAACGTAGCATAGTTCTTCCAGCGAAAAAAGGTTTACATAAGTTTTTTCAAAAAAATATGGTGTTTTCGCATAGTTTCCTGTAGAGAATATTATATTTCCCATATTAAGACCATGCCTTTCCTTCGTGTTCTATATGACCTCGAACTGCTTTCTCCACACCTTGCCCGCCGCGGGAAAGAGTTCTCCGAAACCAAGGTCTGTTATCTTAGCTTCCATATATTCTACGGAGCTCATACTTATTTCCATCTCATATCTGCTAAATGCGCCTTCCCTCACCGGCGCTCCCTCTAAGACAATCTCCTGAATTTCGGCGCGTTTGCCGGTAAGCGGGGTTATAACAAAAGAAAAAGTGTTCTCCTCCCCGGGTAAAAGGAATTCACATTCCTTATGCACTTCATACCAGTTTTCTCCCGCATCTAACAGGGCATAGTATGACTGCTTACCACGCCTCCTCACATTCATTCCCACATTGGCTTTGAGCTTGTCCGCACTTAGGAAAATATGTTCTTTCCCAATCTCCGACGGTTCAAGCCTCTCCAATATGCCAAAGCAGGCTCCCTTACTGAAAAGGTTGTTTCCCTGAAAAGCCCTGCGGTTTCTACACAAAAATCGCATTGATTCCTTCGCCCAGTCATTCCTGAAACCATCTCCAAGAAGATAGGCGCAGGATACTATTCTCTCATCGCACTGTACTTTAAGTATATCCATGAAACTCTCATCCGCAAGTTTGTAAATACCTGCCTTAACCTCGTCATCTTCGTCCTCGTCCGGGAGTTTAACGTTATCATAGACCTGCTCTTCGATCAAAACCACTATGGGCGTAGTCTTTTTGTTACGCTCCATTCTATAAGTCTTAAGCGTCCTGCCGTTATGCTCACAGGCAAGAACCTGATAATTCCACAAATCTTCCGGCTGATGCAGTATAAAATAATAAAAGCTGTCCGTATGGGTCTGAAAATATATATGGCTGGTCTTAAGATTTAAGTTCGCCGTTGCCTTTGCCAATATTTCCACCATTCTGTCATCCAGCTTATCCACTGTAAACATTATGGCCCCGATATTCTCCGGCAGGGTAATAAAGTTCATTAGCGAAAGACTCCTTTTTATAAAAAGTGCAAGCAGGGCAACAGGGTCAAAATTTTCCTCTTCTATTGTAATCATTTCTCCCTTTCTTGCAAGCTCCATTATATCCGTAACAAGAAAAGCCTCTTCATCGGTATTATTTAATGCTTCTTTTCCGTATAGCCACTTCCCGCCGTTCTTTAGTTTACATAACACCAAAGGAATATTATACTGCTTCGTGCCTAATACAGTTGCGATGGTTTCAACCTCTTCCTTATTATCACCATACACGCAATAACTTATCTGTGCAAAATCATCATTAAGATCATAACCCACCAGCACGCTGCCCTTATGTAATTTTTCATCGGTCTTTTTCTCAAAGAACATATATACCATGCCTTTCTCACTGCAGTCTAAACAAATTCTCTACTATAAAGCTCTTTTTATAATATTCCTCTAACAGTTTATCCACCGTATCATAGTCATGAAGGGTCTTTCCAATCATTATATCATTGAGCATATTGAAGCGGCTGCCCTCCTTAGAGCCTGTATCTTCCTTATCTCCCGACAAGTCGCTTTTTCTGATGGTTCCGCTGAGAGTCACTTTCTCCTCTCCGTCCACATCCTCCGTAATATAATACTGAAGGCGCTCACCAAAGAAAAGCACAAATTCCTTTATACAGATTCCGGCAAACACTTCCCTCATGTTTTCCTTGTTATATCCAACGTCCTGGGCATCGTCATTTAATATCATGTAGTGAATCGTCACGCGGTTTCCCGGCGCTGCACGGTACTCCAGAATTGATTTATCCTGTATTATATCCAGTGCAGGTAAATAATTCTGATATTCCTTAAAAACAGGCAGAATTATCTGGTGCTCAAGCATCTCCTGTAAAAATTCGCATATTACTTCTTTTATCTCTTCGCTTACTTCACTCTTATTTTCAGCATAATATTTAAGATACGCAAGTTTGCAGACTAAATGCAGGTCCACACCCTCACGATGCATGCGTGAAATCCCCTCAGCCAGCGAAGAATCCGTAATTTTTTCTTTTATCACATAATCATAACTGCTCTGGGAAAGAAACGCCGAAATAACTTCATCGTTTCCGCCGCTTCTCATATATGACTTAAATATATCCGTCCCCTCACCTATATAGGCTCCGGTATAAAGCATCTGTATGATTATCCGCTCTCCCAGTTCGTAAGCATCTACTCCGAACTGCTCACAGATTTTCCAGATATCACGCATATCCTTGATATTTCCGTTAAAGTTATGAACCAGATACTTAAGAATATACTCGTCGTATTTTCCCTTTTTTACAACATAATGCAGCAGGCCGGTAATAAATTCATCTTCCAGAATATCATCCTGCACAAGCAGTCTGCTAAAGAGCTTGGAAAGGGTCTTAGCGTCCAGGGCATATGGTGCGCCGCAGCTCACCCATTCGTAGGCCTCCTTATACATTCCCCGAAGCGCCATTATGCGAATTACTTCCTTCCTGTCATCAGGCGCAATATCTATAGGACTAAGTGAGAGAAGGTACTCGTCAAGCTCCCACATACGGTCATTTTCGTAATAAAACCGGATTAATCTGCTTCGGATTTTCAGACGTTCATCCTCTTTTAAAAAATCTGAACCCGCAAGGTATTTATATTGTTGTAAATTCTCATCATTTACAACAGCAGTATCATTGTGACCATAACATTTATAAATGGCATAACCGAGATGGTCTGTGGCAAACGGGGCCGCAAATCCGGCCAGTTTATCCGATATAAACAGCTTGTCCATATGAAACGAAATGCTGTTTGTGTATCTGTTATTGTCACTGTCCTCAAGAATGAGCTTACATTCCTTATCAAAAATGGGAACCTGCACATTTTTAGTACCGACCGAATAAGTCAATCCTTTGTCAGCATATGGGTACTCCACTATTATATTTCTTATCCTGCTGCCCGTATAAGCACGTCCGGCATTGTCATCCTCTATTATAATGTCCTGCAAAAACAGCATGTCCATTAGGGTTTTCGCCATTTCCGCGTCTACCATAGGCTGCGTGATTATATTCCTGTACAAATAGGCCAGATTATTATTAATTCTGCCTGCCTTTACCTGCTTTAGCACAAATTTCTCTATTTCAGGCATGTAGTTTACATAAAGCTCTGGAAATTCTTCCTGCCTCTTATGCACATACGCATACAAATAGGCGGTGATTTCATAATTTAAATCGCTCTGGTATGCAAAATACATAAGAATCACCTTAGGAATCGTCTCCTTGCCGTCTAACGGAACAGACATCATATAATATTCATATAATCTCGTAATCCTAAGGTTCTGTTCCACTCCCTCACGGTACCATTTCAGGTACTTCTTACCATATTTATCTCCCTTAATCAGCAGAGTGCATATCGCCTGAAGAATATCGCTTTCTTTTCTTTTCTCATAACACATAATAAGAATCTGCAATAACTGCTGCGAAAAGCCCTTCGTCTTCCCCGCCAGATAAAGGAGCTGTATGATCACATCCTCCTTCATGACATCATTTTTGACCGCATAAGTCAATATCTGCAATTCAAATTCCTCAAGCCTAAGCAGAGTTGCAGGATTCATACAAAGCAGATTCCACGCTTCCATATATAGCATAGGGCTTGTACACTTATACGAAAAAAGTTCCTCTAAAAGCGCCCACTTTCTGGCCGGCGTTCTCACACGCTCATCCGATAAAAACAGAAGCAGCCACGCAATTCTCCAATTTCCCTTATTTCTATCATATAAAGACACCATTTCATCGGTTGCTTCATCTATGTACTCGTCATCTTCAGTATAAAGTGTTGATAAATAAAGATAATAACATCTAAGCTCCGGCTTTTCTTCACCGATTATCTCTATCCTATCCCTGTTTTGTTCAAGCAGCCATTTGGCTTCATGAAAGCGCTCTTTAGCCATAAGAAGCTGAGCCTGAAACAAATCCGTGACCGGGTCGTTTCCATCAAGCGCCCTTAAGCGGTCTATCAACTGACCGGTTTCGTCCATCCATGCCTTGGTTCCGATTTTTTTCAACCTGTATGCCTGATAGTATTTCATCAGCTTACAGGTAATCTGCTTCTTCTCCATGTACTGTTTATGGTGCTTTTTCGCATCCGGCGAGGTAATTACAACCGTTATGGGTATATCGATTACCCTTTCAAAACTCCGCAGTCTGATACTGCCATAGTTGTTTCCCGCATGGAGCCTGTCGCTCTGTATATAATAATACAGATGATATGTATTTCCTAAAAAATCGTCATCCAGAACAACTTCCTCTTCCACATATATAAAATCGCCTTCTGTCTCTATATTAAGGCATGTACAGCCCCAGCCGTTTCTGTTTATTGTCAGCGCATAGCGCGTATCTTCTTCGGGATTCTCCATCTTGATATAAGTCTTCTCCGGAATATACTCTATAGCTTTCTTCTTTCCGGTCTCCAGTAAAAACTCTTCCACGTTATGTTCATTTCCCAAAATCGCAGACAAACCCTTATATGCAGTATAATACCGGGCGTCATTGCCTGTTAAAAGTTTCACAAAGTCATCGCTGTAAAAAAGGCTTACCGCCTCACTCCAATTTGTTTTGGCAAGATTTATAAAGTGAAAAAGATTTCTGACCTCTCCGAGACTTGAATCTATTGTTCCCTGTATAATTGTAACGGAAAAAGGGAGATAGTATTCTCCCTGATTTGACTCAATATAAAAAGCGCCTTTTATGGTGTCCGAAACCTTCATATCCGTAGTATCGATCCGGTAATAGATTTCATCCTGAATACCCGCAAATGTCGGTGTGAGACATTCCATGCGCAAATCAGAGGAAATCACTTTTCCCTCCGTAACAAAGCCCTCAGGTCCGAATACGGTAAAAGAGCCCTCCTGTACATAGTCAGGAGAGAGGGTTAAATCAATACGGGGACATGAAAAGTTAAGAGAGGTATTGTCCGCCCTGAAATTTCCGTCTAATATTTCTTGAACTATTTGTTTCACCTGGGGTACACCACGCTTTTCTTGTGTTTGTTGTTATAATTATAACATTCTATTAGAGGGTTCGCAATTGTGAAATTATTATTGGATAGTGGCTTTGAGTGGCGGTATCGAAGATTATGTGATGTCAGCAGCGATGTGTTTCTTAAGATATTCGGTGAAGGAGGACGCGCCTAAGCGGCGGCGTTTGGATAGCATTTGGGTCCAGATGATGTTACCTTGGGCTTCGTCTATAAGTTCTTTTTCAAGAGCGTCTGTTAAAATGTCGCCGGTAGTGATATTTTTTAGGTTAAATTTTTCTATATATGCTGTTATATCGCTTAGATTATTGCTGGCGACTATACCATGGCTGCTTTTGGCTAATGCTATGGCTGAGGCTTCGCCGTTTCCTATGATTGCATGTCCTGCAGCTGGTGCCTCGGTTAATTGAAAATAGGTTTGGAATTCTTCGGAGTTAATGTCTATTCCCTGTATAGATGCAAGATTTTCTGAGAGAAGTGAATCCAGACGATTCTTAAGATGAGGAATACGGGGATTGCTTAATTCGGTATATACAGGATGGGGAATTGTGATCCGCCCCGGATATAACAATGGCAAAATCCCTTCTTTTCCTACCCATAAAAACGAACACAGGCAGTCGGTATCAAAAAAAACAGGATCAATCAATAAAATCTCCTCCCTCCGTTTCCTCCCCGAATACAATATCATCACGAAAAGCATCAAGTAAAAGCTCATCATATTTTCCTGCAGAAATCAAACCTGATTTAAGCAGGTTGCCGGCCTGATGTATATAATGTCCTAATACAAGTATTCTCTTATTCTCAGGGGATGGTTTATATAACGATATATCAAAACCCAGTCTGGCTGCAGGCATAGTTATACCGTTCTGCATAGATTCGGCTTCCTCGGTCGAAATTTCGTTTTCTTCCCTTAAACGCACGAGCATAGCCTGATGACTTACGCCAAAATGCTGTTCCATACGAATAACGTCACTAAGGGAAAGCTGTTCGCTGCCGGATTCCCTTTTCAATTTTTGCAAAAACTCAAACAATGCGGTCGGCGGCATCAAAAAATATGACGCAAACTGATTAGCGCACTGTTCGTTTTCATTATTACTGTCAATCTTACTTGAACATACCGTGGATGACATTTCCTTATCAAAATATAAATGATAAAACTCATGCGCCAAAGTATAACGCTGACGACCCATCGACATATCCGAATTGAGTGCAATAATTGATGATAATCCGCTTCTAAAGCAGGCACCGCTGATATTTGAGCCCAATGGATAAAATATCAGGGTTAAGGAATCAACAGACTGAGCCAGGGAAAATATATCAATGGGAGAGGACTCATCCTCCCCCAGCTTCTTTCTGATAATGCCTGCCTTGGTACTGAGTTCTAATTTATTTATCATTAACGTTACCTCCGGCAAGTTGATCCATTTTAAGCTGATTTAATGCGATTTTGTTGATTATGGCTAATGCATTCAAATCTGCAGTATCCATAGACGAGGTTCTAAATGCAATGTTATATACAGGTGTCATTTTTTCATCCGAAATCAATGCCGAAATAGGACAACAAAACAGCGTCGCCAGTTGGCCTAAAATATCCGTACTAATAGAGCGTTCTCCCTTTTCAAATTTGGAAATCAAACTCTGGTCTACAGAAAGATATTCAGCAATCTGCTTCTGTGTCAGATTGGCTTTCTCACGCAGCCTCTTAATTTTGGTACCGATATCAGATATTCCTATAGTTGATAAACTCGTTTCCATTTAAAACCCCCCTTTCTATAAACAATTATACACCGTTTTGTCATAATGTAAAGATATTTTTAAATTATTTTTATGACAAGATTGAGCTGGGCAAAAATATAAACTCCGCCAAAGTATCTACTACCCTGACGGAGTTATTCATCTTAGCTCGGCTCAGCTATGCGGCTTACGCCTACATATATGCGCGATATCTCATACCATGTTGGAAAATCGGTAATTCCGCTCTGCGGCAGTCCGAACACTTTCTGAAATACCCTTACCGCATCCGCTGTTCTTTGACCGTATACACCGTCTGCCGCAACTTTAGGAATTGCCGGATAATTCTGTGCTATACGGTTCAACTGCTGCTGCAGCTGTCTGACTTTATCTCCGGATGCACCGATAGAAAGATTATAGCCCGGCCATGAAGACGGCACTCCTGAAACGCTGACCGCTGTGTTGATATACATGTCGCTTCCATAATAATAATGTATAATTTCAATCGCTGAATAACCTTCGTCTCCAAGGTATTTGGAACCCCACTGACTCAGTCCGCTGCAGGTCACTCTCTGTCCGTCGCAGTATGACGTAAAAATAGGCTGCCTTACCCCCGGCCTGGACAGATAGTTTACAAAGATGCTGTCTACCAGTCTGTCTATATTCTCAAATGTATTTCTGCCTCTAATCCACTTCTGGTCATAGGCGGTGGATGATGTGATTGTGAAGTTGTAACCCTGGTTCCGGTACCACTCCGTATACACCCTGTTAAGGGTAAACGACATAATTGCCAACACATTGGCATATATTGTACTTTCAGGCCATGTTGCATAAATTTCAGAAGAAGCAACATTTTTAATATATTCCTTGTAGTTTACATAATAATTCGGTGCACTGCTGTCCGATGGTACTCCGTCATGTACAACAATGTATTCCGGAATAACTACGCGGCTAAGTACAATCTCACCGGTTTCGTCCATTGGCTTAATTTCATCTTCAGGAATTTTCGGAGGATATTCCCCATATAATGTATGGTCGGGGATAACTATCAGCTCTTCTTCCTCACGCGAAGTTTCCGTGGGCGTCATTTGGATATTCTGTACTGCAGTTACATCAGGCAACACTTCCACGCCCGAAACCATTACCGGCTCATATCCCGGTGCTTCAACTGTCACATTATACTCCGAATAGGGCATTGGAGATTCCGGAGTAAGACTGTATGAGATGGGCGGAGCCGAAAGCTGAATCTCCTGTGCCTGACCGGAACTGTCTGTCTCCAATCTTTCAACAACGGTTTCAGGGGTTCCGGTATAGGCGATGGTTATCGTGGCGTTCTGAATCGGTATAAGTCCTATATCCGAGGTCACATTAATCTGAAGCCCGCCTGTCAATTCTCTTTCCGTCTGCGCGCTTTTTATCGCTTTTTGGTCCATATAATTACCTGCTTAAACCTTATTATTTTTCTATTTATAATATGCAGATGACGCAGGATTAGTGAGGAATGCAAAAATTGTATTATTAAATAATTTTTTCCAAAAAACGAAACCTTTTTCCCCAATATTACCCTATACTAATG
>CAMWKB010000052.1 GCA_947174705.1 uncultured Lachnospiraceae bacterium | reverse complement strand
CGGAGCCTCGGGGGCGCGGAGAGGTGTACACGAGACAGGAATCAGATAGAGGCATTTATCAGCCTGCTTGACGGATACGAGATTCTGGAACTTGCAAGAACCGGTATTGCAGGACTTGGACGCGGAACGGACAATGTGACTTATTTATAATTAAGTGAGCTCTGAGAGGTTTTCCTCTTTCAGTTATAAAAACAATAACAAATGTTATGCAATAAGAAAATGGAGGATTGAGAAAATGGCTAATATTTTTTATCAGGAAGACTGTAATCTGTCTCTGTTGGAAGGTAAGACAATTGCAGTTATCGGTTATGGAAGTCAGGGACATGCACATGCATTAAATGCAAAGGAGTCAGGCTGCCATGTTATTATAGGTTTATACGAGGGTTCTAAATCATGGGCAAAAGCAGAAGCTCAGGGATTTGAAGTATATACCGCTGCTGAAGCTGCTAAGAAGGCAGATATCATTATGATACTTATTAATGATGAATTACAGGCTGCAATGTACAAGAAAGATATTGAGCCAAACTTAGAGGCAGGCAACATGCTTATGTTTGCACATGGCTTCAACATTCATTTCGGATGCATCGTACCTCCTAAGGATGTGGATGTAACAATGATAGCTCCTAAGGGTCCCGGACATACTGTAAGAAGCGAGTATCAGGCAGGAAAAGGTGTTCCGTGTCTGGTAGCCGTTCATCAGGATGCAACAGGAAAGGCTCAGGATATGGCTTTGGCATATGCATTGGCAATCGGCGGTGCAAGAGCAGGTGTTCTTGAGACTACTTTCAGAACCGAAACAGAGACAGACCTTTTCGGAGAACAGGCTGTACTTTGCGGCGGTGTATGTGCACTTATGCAGGCAGGATTTGAGACATTGGTAGAAGCAGGATATGATCCGAGAAATGCATATTTTGAGTGTATACATGAAATGAAGCTTATTGTTGACCTTATCTATCAGTCAGGTTTTGCAGGAATGAGATATTCTATCTCTAACACCGCAGAATATGGTGATTATATAACAGGTCCTAAGATTATTACTGAAGAAACCAAGAAGACCATGAAGAAGATTCTTGCTGACATTCAGGACGGAACCTTTGCAAAGGATTTCTTATTAGATATGTCCTCAGCAGGCGGACAGGTACATTTCAAGGCTATGAGAAAGTTAGCTTCCGAGCATCCGTCAGAGGTAGTCGGAGAAGAAGTCAGAAAGCTTTATAGCTGGAATGGTGAGGATAAGTTGATTAATAACTAATTTAATATGACTATAATGGAATTATGTTTATTAATTTACTATTATAAAATAAAAAGCCGACTTTTACAGCCGGCTTTTTGCGTGGCTTGCTTCTCTTATTTAATAATGTTAAAATTAATTAAAGGAGGTGTATACGGTTGGATTCACATGTAGAATTAGCGCATAAGGTACTTGCGGAAGTTAATCAGGTTATTCTTGGAAAAGAGAAGGAAGTTAAAGAAGTCTTAACGGCTTTTTTGGCAAACGGTCATATTTTAATTGAAGATATTCCGGGAGTGGGTAAAACCACGCTGGCGGCAGCTTTTTCAAGGGCGCTTGGTCTTGAATCCACAAGAGTACAGTTTACGCCTGACGTTATGCCTTCCGATTTGACAGGTTTTTCAATATATAACAGGGAAGAAGAGAAATTTGTATACCGTGAGGGCAGTGTGTTCTGTAATTTACTTTTAGCGGACGAAATAAACCGTACTTCTCCCAAAACGCAGTCGGCGCTGCTTGAGGTAATGGAAGAGAGGAAGGTATCCGTAGAAGGCGTCACAAGGCAGGTGCCGGAGCCTTTCTTGGTAATTGCTACGCAAAATCCTTACGGAAGTGTAGGAACCCAGTCTTTGCCGGAAGCGCAGATGGACAGGTTTATGATAGTTTTGACATTAGGCTATCCGGATTTTGAAAGCGAACTGGAAATGGCTAAAGCCGTAAGCACTGAAAACGGAATTGATAAAATAGCTACTGTTATGAATTCTGAGATTTTTCGCAGTTTGCAGGAGGAGATTCATACAGTTTTTATAAAAGATGAAGTTTATAGTTACATTTTAGAGCTTGTCAGGGCAACAAGGAACCATCCTTATATAGAGCGCGGCGCAAGTCCAAGGGCGACCATAGCGTTGGTAAAAATGGCTAAGGCGCAGGCATGGTTAGACGGCAGGGATTACTGCACGCCTGCGGATGTTGCAAGTCAGTTTCCTTATGTGATTGCTCATAGAATAACACTGGTTATGACAGGCGCGGAGGGACATGAGGGAAAACAGCAGGTAATTAGTGAAATAATTGATTCGGTAAAGAAACCTTTTCTCCAATCATAATTAGATACAGGGAGGAGAAAACAGAGTTAATGCGAAAACTGATTTTTATCGTGATAGCGGCTGCGTCTTATTATATTGCGGGAATGTATAGGCAGATGCCGCTTATGATACTGGCGCTTATGGAATGGATTTTGTTTATTATTCTTTTCATTCTTTCGCGCTGTCTTAGGAAAAATCTGACAGTATCATTTCCAATGCAAAGTACTGAAGCAGAAAAAGGAAGTGTAAAAAAGTGTCTGATACATATAGGACGCACCGGTGCGCTTCCTATTAAAAAGGTCTGTATAAAGTTTAAAGTATGTGATGATGAGGGAAGTGTAGTTCAAAAAAATAAAGTTAAAAAAACGGTTGATATTTTAACGGGAAATATAGACTTTGATATCTGTTTAAACCGATGCGGCATGTTTTGTATACAGATTGATAAAGTCTATATATATGATTATCTTTCTGTATTTCATGCACCGAAGATTGTAAATGAGGAAATGAAACTGGCCGTATTGCCCAAAGCAAGGGCATTGCAGATGCAGCTGCTTTCTACGGAATCTATAGCTAATCAGACGGATGAAGCGCCATACCAGCCTCATATTGGATATTTAGGCAATGAAACCAGAGAAATACGCCAGACCAGAGAGTACCGAACCGGAGACACAATGCGTTATATCCATTGGAATCAAAGCGCTAAGACCGAAAAACTCTGGATTAAGGAATTTGAGAAGGAAGATGAAGCTTCTTTTGAAATATTGCTGGATATGATAATGCCGGATGATTGGAAGCGTGATAAGAGAGACTGTTTTTATGAAGTAATATCTGCGCTCATATTGGGCTTTTTACAAAGAGGACAGAGTGTAAATGTCAGCTGGTATGATGGAAAAGTAATGGGTTTTATAACAATTCCGATAGAAAACAGATTAGATTACCGCAGCATGATGAGAAAACTTTTTCAGACGGAATTTATAAAAAGAACAGATGTTATTGAAAAAGCGTATGAGAGAAAACAGGCGTTACCAAATGGGAGACTGCTTAAGTGCAATTTGTTATTAGAATGTTATGAGATAAAGGACTCCGGTAAAGAGGAATTGAGGCATAGGTTTAGTTATGAAAATCTGGAAGAAGAACTATCAGGAGATAATACTTTTCCTTTGCGGTAATTATGGTTTTCTGTGCTTTTGGGAAAGTTTATCCGGAATTGAATGTCGGGAAAGCCTTGTATGTCTGTGGATGATACTGCTTGTCTGCAGCCTGTGGTATTTTTATGACAAAAAAAGGATAGTTCAGGCGGCAGGAGCGCTTATGGCAGGGATACTTATTGCTGGTTTAGCTGGCGGAAGTATGCTTATAAAACAGGCAGGGCATATGCAAAGGGCGTTTACCGGCATGGGCGGGATAGCGAAACAGGATGTAACGTTTTTATTTATGCTGGTAATGACCCTTGTTGTGGTTTTATTATTTTTCATAGAATTCATATGGGAAAAACATGGTATTGCCTGCCTTATTACGCTTGCAATGCTGATATTAGGACCAATGTTTGGTATAGTGTCAAGTTATAGGGCGGTATTCTTTTTAGCGTTGTATCAGCTTTCCTTTATTATGCTTAAGTTTAAAAAAGTGACAGGTATTATGACTGTTATCGCCTTTGCGGCAGTTTTTCTGCTGGTGTCTTTCAATCAGGAGGGGTTATACCATTCGGCTTATCAGGCGGAGCACTTTGTCTATAATACGATTAAGTATATAACAGGTACTGCCGATGATGCGGTTGCCGACGGCCATATTAATAGGGGAAATGATTATAAAACCGGAACGGTGCAGATGATAATAGAAACTTATGAGCTGCCTACGGAACCTCTTTACCTTTGCGGATTCAGCGGTGACAGATATGTAGGGGGCGAATGGAGCAGAGCCGATGATAATAAACTTTTAGAGCAGGCGTCTAAGGCGCTGGGGCTGCGTCAGAGGATAAATACTGTCAGTACGATGTATGGCGGCATGTATTATACTTTGAATTCTTTCTTGTCCGGAGATGGAATTTTAAACAGCAGAAGTGTGAATATAAAGCATGTCAGCGGGAGATACAGAAATTATTTTGAGCCATATGGAGGACAGTGGCTAAGCGGTACGGCCTATAGTATATATTACAGCTATACGGGATATGATTACAGATATTATGAACAGTCTGATATGAAGATTGACTGGAATAGGGTAAATACGGCATTTGAAAATCAGGCAAAATGGTATGGTAACCTGCAGGATGCATATATGGAAGAAGTGGGAAGGGAATGTCTCGATGTGCCAAGACAGAGGCTGCCCAAACTGACAGAGTTATGCGAATCCTATCCTTTAGAGGATTTTTATGATATTACGGCTTTTATAACTGCTGCGCTTGAAAGCAGGGCCGTCTATACTCAGACGCCGGGGAATGCACCTTTAAATAAAGACATAGTAGAATATTTTCTCTTTGAGAGCGGTAAAGGATACTGTCAGCACTTTGCGTCGGCGGCAACGCTGATGTACCGCCTATACGGTGTTCCGGCAAGATATGCTTCAGGATACATGGTAGCTCCTTCAGATTTTAAACTGGAAAAGGGAGTTTATAAAGCCTATGCCACCGATGAATCCGCCCATGCATGGGTAGAGGTATTTATAAAAGATTACGGCTGGGTTCCGATAGAGGTGACGCCAAACACAAGCGGTAATATACAACCGGTGTATCCGGGAATAGATTTATCGGAGTGGGAACAGTCACTTAATAAATACCGTTTGGATTTGGATATAAACCTTCCTGCACAGGCAGATGAAGAAGTGCAGGAGATACAGGATAATTTATGGGATTGGAATGATATTAACCTGGAAGAGTATGAGGTACTAATAGCTATTTTATTAACAATCGTTGTCTACACAATTATTTTGATTCCTTTCTTTGTAAATACCAGACGTTTAAAACGGTTGGGAAAACTGAATGTTATGGGATGCTGTGAGCATTTTGCAAGACTTATGCGGATACTGTATTATGCAGGATTTCCTGCAAATTATGACGGGAGTGAGGAAGATTTTGCAAAACGTCTTTTAGAAGAATTTCCGGATATAACTATAGAATTATCAGAAATAGAGCGTATGGTCTGCATAGTTGAAAAGGCCGCATACGGAAGACCGGAAACCTTATCCATAATGGAAGACGCCTTTGTAAAAGAACTGTGCAGGGAGCTTTCAGAGCATATCTGTAATAGGCTTAAAGGCTATCGGAGATTGAAAGTAAAATATGGAAAATGATAAAGAAGTTCTGGTTAAATATATAACCTTATGGCTTTACAATTAGCAAACAAGTAATAGGAGAACAAAAATGTACGAATTAATACAACTCACAGACAAATGTTATTACATAGACTGTCCGGCTAAGATAGGTGTCTACCGTATAAATGAGAATGATGTTTATCTTATTGACAGCGGAAACGATAAGGATGCAGGGCGTAAAGTCAGGCAGATTTTAGAGAAAAATGATTGGAAGTTGCTTGGAATATTAAATACTCATTCCAATGCTGACCATATCGGAGGTAATAATTATCTTCAAAAACAGACCGGCTGTAAAGTTTTTTCATCAGGAATAGAGGCAGCCTTTACGAAATATCCGGTACTGGAACCATCGTTTCTTTATGGCGGTTATCCATGCAAGGATTTAAGGCATAAATTTCTTATGGCGCAGGAAAGTGAGGTTACCGATTTTTCGGATGATAGTTTCCCAAAAGAGATTGAAGTGATACCGTTATATGGACACTTCTTTGATATGGCAGGTTTTCGTACCCCTGACGGTGTAGTGTTCCTTGCAGACTGTATTAGCAGCAAGGCTGCGCTGGATAAGTATGCGGTGTCTTTTATCTATAATGTGGAAGCTTATTTGAAAACGCTGGATATGGTAGAAGAGATGGAAGCGGTAATGTTCGTTCCTGCACATGCACCGGCCACTGATAACATAAAGGAGATTGTCTGCTATAACAGAGAAAAGGTGCAAAGTATAGCAGAAAAAATTGCAGCCATTTGCAAGAAACCTAAGAATTTTGAAAAAATTTTGCAGGAAATCTTTCATGAATATGGCCTTGTAATGAATTTTGAACAGTATGTTTTGGTCGGCAGTACAATACGCTCTTACCTTTCGTGGATGAAGGATAACGGAAGGATAAGCAGCGCATTTGAGGATAATATGTTATTGTGGCAGGCTGTTCAATAATGTTTTATCGGATAACCAGGGAGGAAGACATGTTTTTACCTGAAAAGATATACAATCTGATTGCAGACAAAAATTATAAAATAGATAATATCGGCATGTCAGGTTCGGACATTTTAATCTACGAAAACAAGGTTCTAAAGGTGCAGGAATACAATAAAGAGGCAGAAAACGAATATCGTATGCTGCAATATCTGCAAGATAAACTTCCTGTTCCTTTTACATATGCCAATGAGATATCAGATGACAAATCGTATCTCTTAATGAGTAAATGTGTGGGACAAATGGCATGTTCACATGAATATATGAAAAGCCCGGAATTATTATGTAAACTACTTGCAGATGGTCTGAATGGATTATGGAGCGTAGATATATCAGATTGTCCGTCAGACCAGAGATTGTCCAACAAGCTTGTTATGGCAGGGTATAATATAGAGAACGGTTTGGTTGATTTAGATAATGTTGAGCCTGAAACATTTAGTGAAAACGGTTTTCGAAATCCCGCTGAATTATTGCAGTGGCTATATGATAACAAACCGGAAGAGGAACCGGTTTTATCTCATGGGGATTACTGTCTTCCAAATATATTTGGCATAAATGATGAAGTGACAGGTTATATAGACTTAGGCAGAGCAGGCATCGCGGATAAGTGGTGCGATATAGCGATATGTTACCGGAGTTTATCACATAATTTCAGTGGGAAATACAAAGCTCAGGAAAATAGTACATATTCGGATTATGATGATTTACTTTTATTTCGTGAACTGGGTATAAAGCCGGACTGGGAGAAAATACGATATTATACTTTGTTGGATGAGTTGTTTTAGGTAAAATACTTATTACAAAATTTAAGTTTTAGTATTATTAATAAAGATAAATAAGACATCAAGGATAAAGGAGAAAAGTAACTAATGAATAAAACTGAACTTACAAAACGTTACATACTGTTTATAATCAGTCTGTTTTTTGCTGCTTTAGGCGTGGCATTTACCAAACATGCTGAACTTGGAGTATCACCTATTTCTTCGGTTGCAAATGTTATGAACAGCAGGTTTGATTCGCTTTCATTAGGAACATGGTTGATAATCTGGAACTGTGTTTTGATTGTCGGACAGATAGTGATTCTGCGTAAAGATTTTCAGCTGATACAGCTTTTACAGATTCCGTTGTCATTTCTTTTCGGTGTGTTTACCGATTTAGGCATGTGGATTGTAGCACCCATTCCGGCCGATTTTTATCCGGTGCGTCTGCTTTTGGTTATTGTAGGAATTATTATACTTGGTTTCGGAGTTGCGCTCTCTGTTATAGCAAATGTTATCATGAATTCAGGTGAGGCGTTTGTGAAAGCGATTTCAGATAAGATTCATAAAGAATTTGGAAATGTAAAAATAGCGTTTGATATTATCTGCGTTATTACGGCACTTATTTTGTCGCTTGTATTTTTTAATTTTTCTATCGTGGGTACGAGAGAGGGCACGATAATTTCAGCGCTGTTGACAGGTGTGGTTGTAAAATTTTTTAACAGGAAGTTAAATCAGCCTTTAACATTGCTACTGCAATCAGAAAAAGAAATCGGAGTGGAACACTAAATGAAAAAAGGATTAAACGCAAAGGCCATGCTCAGTATTTCCATGGCTATTTTCGGAACACTTGGTCTTTTTACCAGAAATATTTCAGTAAGCTCAGGCGAATTGGCATTATACAGGGCTGTTTTAGCTGCTGCATTAATTATTGTATATCTGACGGTTTCCAGACAGAAAATAGACTTTAAAGCGATAAAAGGAGAAATCCTGCTTTTATTTTTATCCGGAATTGCGATGGGGATTAATTGGATTTTGCTTTTTGAGGCATATAAATATACAACAATTTCCGCAGCTACTTTGAGTTACTATTTTGCACCTGTCATTGTGACTGTTGTGTGTCCATTTTTATTCCATGAAAAGTTGACCGGAAAGCAGATAGTGTGTTTTTGTATGTCGACTCTGGGGCTGATTTTGATCATCGGAGTCGGAGGCGCAGGAGAGGGCGGAAATGATGTGTTGGGTATTTTATTTGGACTTGGCGCTGCGGCCTTCTATGCGACGGTCATTCTGCTAAATAAATTCATCAAAAATGTGACAGGTATACACCGGACACTTTTACAGTTTTTTGCAGCAATAGTGATTTTAATACCTTATGTGGCATGTACAGGCGGCGTGCATCTGGCAGAGTTAGATGGCGTAGGCTGGGGCTGTCTGCTGACGGTAGGGCTTATTCATACAGGAGTCACTTATTGTATGTATTTTTCTGCGCTGAAGGAATTAAAAGGTCAGGAGGCTGCTATTTTAAGTTACATAGACCCGCTTATGGCAGTTGTTGTTTCGGTAGCGCTTCTTGGTGAGAGCATGACTTTAGCGCAGGTATTTGGCGGGATTCTGATTCTTGGTTTTACGTTGTGGAATGAACGGTAAGAGGAAGCCTGTAAGATATATGCAGTTGACTTTTTTTCTTATAATTGCTACAATTTTTGTTAGTTGGCAAGCCTGATACATAGAAGTACATTTATAACGGAGGAAAAATAAATGCTGTTTAATTCAATAGATTTTTTATTGTTTTTTCCGTTAGTTGTATGTGTGTTTTTTCTTATACCCAAAAAGTTAAGATGCGTATGGCTGTTAGTTTCAAGCTATTATTTTTACATGAGCTGGAACCCTAAATATGCATTGCTTATTGCATTATCGACGGTTATTACCTATCTTAGCGGACTATTCATAGATAAATGCAGTAGTAATACTTATAAGAAATTCATTGTTGCAGGTAGTCTTATCAGTAATTTGCTCATACTGGGAATATTTAAGTATGCCAACTTTGCGATATACACGCTAAGCGCTGTTTTACAGCGCGCCGGCTTTGCACCGATTGATAAAAGACTGGATTTATTGCTGCCTGTCGGTATTTCGTTTTATACATTTCAGGCATTAAGTTATACGCTGGATGTATATAAGGGCAGGATAAAGGCGGAAAAGAATCTTATCAGATATGCTTTGTTTGTATCTTTTTTTCCACAGCTGGTAGCCGGACCGATAGAAAGGTCGGGGCATCTGCTTAGGCAGATACAGAATATAGATAAGCTGAGACTATGGAATTATCAGCGTGTCAGAGATGGCGTTTTATTGATGTTTTGGGGCTTGTTCCAGAAACTGGTCATTGCAGACAGGGCTTCTCTTTTGGTAAATGAGGTTTATGACCATTATCAAAGTTACGGATTCTTAGAGATATCAATAGCGACTTTTCTTTTCGCTTTTCAGATTTATTGTGATTTTGCAGGTTATACTAATATTGCAAGAGGCGCATCCAATGTAATGGGTTTTGAACTTATGCAGAATTTCAGACAGCCGTATTTTGCGATAAGTATAAAGGATTTCTGGAGACGCTGGCATATATCGTTAACTTCATGGTTTACCGATTATCTCTATATTCCGCTTGGCGGAAACCGAAAAGGAGATGTACGTAAATATATTAATATTTTTATCGTCTTTATTGTAAGCGGATTGTGGCATGGGGCAAGCTGGAATTTTATTGTCTGGGGATTTGTACATGCAGTATATCAGGTGGCAGGAGATATAAAAGATAAGCTGACAGATAAAGTAAAGGTTTTAAAGAACAGCAATAATTCTTTACGTCTAAACGATAAAAACAGTTTGTTATTTAGTGATAGATTGCTTAGGATAATTATTACATTTATCTTAGTTGATATTGCATGGGTGTTTTTTGCATCCTCAAGTCTGCGGCAGGCGCTTGATATGTTAATTCAGATGTTTACCTCCTTTCAGATGGCAAGCATATATGAAATTGGTCTTGACAGAGGCAATTGGTTTATGTTCTGGTTTGGAGTGGGCATTTTGACAGTAGTGGATGTGTGTCATGAAATGGGTAAATCTATTTTTGCAATGGTAAATAAACAGTTATTATATTTTCGATGGCTGCTGTATCTGGGACTTATATGGAGTGTAATTATGTTCGGTATTTACGGTAGTAAGTATGATACAAGCCAGTTTATATATTTTCAATTTTAAGGTAAAAGACTGAAAATTAGAAATTTTCAACCGTGAGTTTGTGATAAAGGCATGGATATAAAAGTGAACAATATAAAAGATAAAAAGCCATTCAGCGCCGGAAAAGTAATAAAAATACTAAAGGCAATAATGTATGTTGCGGTATTTTGCATACTCTTTATCGGGATAGGTAAGGTTTTTCGGTATATTTTAATAGATGATTCATCTTCATATACAAGAATTATGATGCATGAGCTATATAATCAGGAAGATAATATAGATATTTTATTTGTTGGTTCATCGCATTGCTATAGGACATTTGTTCCTGAAATTACGGATAGGATTTTTGAAAAGAATACATTTAATGCGGGAAGCAGTTCACAGCCAATGAGGGTTTCATATGAGTTGATCAGGGAAGCTGCAAAATATAATGATATTCAGCATATATATTTGGATGTATATTATGATATTTCAATAATAACTCCATATTCAACAAGTATGTATATTATTTCGGATTATATGAAACCGTCATTTCGTAAGTATTCATTTATGTTAGGTTCTTTTTCCAAAAAAAATTATATTAACGGTTTTTTTATAGAAAGACGCAGATGGGATAAATTTTTTGATCCGGATTATGTAATGTCGCTGATTCAAAAGAAACAATCACCGGATTACAAAAATTATACTTACACAGATGTTACAGGCATAACATATGGCGAAGGTGAACGCCTTGAGACAGAGTCATATGAAGGAAAAGGATATGTTTCTAATAATGGTGTTATAAGAGATAATTCTTTTTTCTCAAAAGACGGATATGCTCCTATAAACCTTGAAAAGATAACACAGGATTGGAAGAATTCGCTGAATAAGATTATAAAATACTGTCAGAAAGAAGGAATTGAGCTAACCCTGATTTCTACTCCGATGTCGAATTATTTACTGGCAGGAGTGGGAAATTATGATGAATATATTTCAGAGATAAACGAATTAATTGAAGGAACTGATGTAGCGTATTACGATTTTAATCTTTGCAGGGAGGAATATTTTCCTTCGGATTCGGAAAATTTTTGTAATCCGGACCATGTGAATTGCTACGGAGCAGAAAAATTCAGCACACTCTTTTCTGAGTTTTGTATGGGAAGAATTTCGGATGATGAATTGTTTTATGATTCTTATCAGGAAAAGTTGGATAATATGGAACCTTCTGTTTTGGGTATCAGCTATAAAGATATAAAAGGCGAAGTTGAAAGCGAGAATATGAGAGATATGAAAATCGTTTCAAATCGCTTAGAAGGGTTTGAGTATAGGGTAACTATGGCACCGAATAAGTCAGAACAATATTGTATTCAGGATTTTTCAGATAATAAGTCCTTTTGTATTCCAAAGAGCGAGCATGGATTATGCACGATAGAAATGAGGGATGCCGGGTCTCAAGGTAATGTGATAGATTCGGTTGTGGTTGAATATTAATTTTGCCAGGGCTCTGGTTACTTATAAAGAGTTTTGCAATTATTTAATATAAGATAAATTAAGGAGGAAAACGAGATGGGAATGACAATGACCCAGAAAATACTGGCGGCTCATGCAGGACTTGAAAGCGTTGAAGCCGGACAGCTTATTGAGGCAGATCTGGATTTGGTGCTTGGCAATGATATTACAAGTCCGGTTGCTATTAAAGAAATGGATAAAATGAAAGTGGACGGAGTTTTTGACAAGGATAAAATTGCGCTTGTACCGGACCATTTTGTACCGAATAAAGATATTAAATCAGCAGAACATTGTAAGTGTGTAAGAGAATTTGCATACCGCAATGAGATTACCAATTATTTTGAAGTGGGTGAGATGGGAATTGAGCATGCGTTGCTTCCGGAAAAAGGACTTACTGTTGCAGGTGATGTGATTATTGGTGCGGATTCACACACTTGTACTTACGGTGCGCTTGGCGCATTTTCTACAGGCGTTGGAAGTACCGATATGGCGGCAGGTATGGCTACCGGAAAGGCATGGTTTAAGGTGCCTTCTGCAATTAAGTTTAATATAGTCGGAAAGCCGGATAAGTGGGTAAGCGGCAAGGATGTTATCTTACATATAATAGGTATGATTGGCGTTGATGGTGCATTGTATAAATCTATGGAATTTGTAGGCGAGGGAATTAAAAACCTCAGCATGGACGACCGTTTTACAATTGCTAATATGGCAATAGAGGCAGGCGGAAAGAACGGAATCTTCCCGGTGGATGAGCTTGCAATTTCATATATGAAAGAACATTCCAATAAAACATACACAATTTATGAAGCAGACGAAGATGCAGTATACGATGAAGAGTATACCATTGACCTTAGCACGCTTCGTCCGACAATAGCATTTCCGCATCTGCCTGAAAATACCAAGACTATTGATGAGATTAAAGACGATATTAAAATAGACCAGGTTGTAATAGGCTCATGTACGAACGGAAGACTGGACGATTTGCGGATTGCCGCAGAAGTTTTAAAGAACAGGCATGTAGCAAAGGGAATGAGATGCATTGTTATTCCTGCAACACAGAAAATTTATATGCAGGCAATGGAAGAGGGGCTGTTAAAAACTTTCATAGAGGCAGGAGCAATTGTAAGTACGCCGACCTGCGGTCCCTGCCTTGGCGGATATATGGGTATACTTGCGGCAGGAGAACGCTGCGTATCAACTACGAACCGTAACTTTGTGGGCAGGATGGGACATGTGGATTCCGAAATCTATCTTGCAAGTCCTGCAGTTGCAGCAGCAAGCGCTGTTACAGGGAAAATTTCCTGTCCTTGTAAGCTGTAACGATGAACAGATAAAAAACAGACTATAATACGTTTATAATGGAGGTATGAGATGAAAGCGGCTAAAGGATTAGTTTTTAAATATGGCGATAATGTTGATACTGATGTAATCATTCCTGCTCGTTACTTAAATTCTTCCGACCCGAAGGAATTAGCAACGCACTGTATGGAAGATATTGATAAAGAATTTATAAATAAAGTAAATGAAGGCGATATAATTGTTGCAACCAAGAATTTCGGCTGCGGTTCTTCAAGAGAGCATGCGCCCATAGCAATAAAAGCAGCGGGAGTAAGCTGTGTCATTGCTGAGACGTTTGCAAGAATTTTTTACCGCAATGCAATTAATATCGGGCTTCCGATAATTGAGTGTCCGGAAGCAGCAAAAGGAATTGATGCAGGAGATACCGTAGAGGTTAATTTTGACACCGGTGTTATTACGGATGTGACAAAGAACACTACATATCAGGGTCAGGCATTTCCTGAATTTATGCAAAAAATTATTGCAGCCGAGGGTCTGGTTAATTATATTAATCAGAAGTAGAATGGAGTTTATATTGTATTTATGGTAAATAGAATTGACGGAAACAATTACTATGATTATCAAAAATTAAAAAATGTTAATATTCCTGATGCGAGTGAGAAATTCAGCCTGGACTATAAGCAGAATGAATTACAGTCCGAAGCAAAGGAAAAAAAGGATAAATCTGAAAAGGCGGCAGATGAACCAAAACTGTCCTCCGATAAAAGCGGAGTAAAATTAGAACTTTCGAGCAGAGGGCAGAGTGCAGCTGCCGGAAGTTCATATAAGGGTTTGTCAAAACCTGAGACTAAGTCTGAAAGTCAGTCTCTGGTTGAGACAATAAGAACATTTGTTTCTACTGCCATTGAAGCTGTTAAGGACTTTTTCTATAAATTATGGTATGATGAACCGAAGCCTGGGGATGCAGGCAGCATAGAAACAATGGACTCAGAGGCTTTGGAACCGGATGCTTTGAAATCAGAAGCGACAGAGACTTTAGAAACTTCAGAAGCCACCGGATATGCAGAAGCAGATGGGCCTACAGAGCTTGCCCAAACAGCGGAGATGGAAGAAAGGTACGGTTTAAATTTACAGGAAATAGATGCCGGGACCGCTTACCGCATGGATGTCGAGAGACGGCACCGCGAAATTCAACCTTATCTTAAAAAGGGAGATTTAAATCAGGTTATAAATCTTCTTACGGACGATGGGAGAAAGACTATTGCAAGAAATTCAAGCCTTTTAACCTACTATGATAAGAATGGAAGAATGGTAGAACCAAATGCCTCAGACCGTGAAAGAATTCTTCATGGGGATGGCAATGTAAGAAAATTATAAAAAATGGCTCGCAGATTATGTGGGCCATTAGTAGTTGATGTTTTATTATTTATCATATGGGGATACAACCCTGTTTTTACCGTTTTGTTTTCCGTAATATAATCTGCCGTCTGCATGAGTGATAGTATCTTCAATGGTAGAGCCTTTTGTATGTGAGGCAATTCCAAGAGTAAGTGAGCAACGAATTGTTGTATTATGTAAACTAAAAGTATGATTCTCAACATCGCTGCGAATATTTTCCGCAACCTTACAGGTATCGTCAACGCTCCCAATATACAAAATCAGTATTTCTTCACCGCCCCAACGGCATACGTAACCGTTAGTGTCTACAAGCTGCTGTATAATGTGGGCAATATCTCTTAGTACTACATCCCCGAAATCGTGTCCATAGGTATCATTGACTCTCTTGAAATTATCAATATCACACATAACAAGTGAGAAAGGCTCGTCTCCTTCAGAGGCTGCATCCAGAAATGTATGCATACTACGGCGGTTATACAATCCGGTCAGGGGGTCAATGTTTGCCATATTGTCCAACAGGGAATTCTGTATATGAAGCTTATTGGTAGTTATCTGCACATCAGCAACAAAAATAAGTGTAACCATAAACAGAAAAGCAAAATTGCAGGTAGCATTATAGGAATAAATCAGAGATTCTGTGGTGTCGGATACATTTAATGGATATATACAGCCTATAAAGCCTGTAATCATACGGCAAAAAATAAATGAAGCATACGAAATAAAGCCCAAAATAGTGGCAATAACGTATTTTTGTCTGCCTTTCATCAGTGTAACGCAGATGTAATAACCAAACGGAACAAGTCCGATTAAGTAATGTGGAAAGCCAAACTTCCAGCCAATGCAGACAGTAGCAACAAAAGCATGTACAATAATTTCAATATAAGTGGCATAAAAAGTATAGATAATATTCTTTTCATAACCATATCTTATAACGCTGGCACAGATTATGTACGTAGTAACGCTGCCTATGTTGAAAATAACCATAGGCAAGACTCCCAGTGCTAAAAATAATGCGATAAAGCTTACATGTACTGCACAGACAGCATATATAAACAGACTATACTTAAATCTGTTAGACGACATATTGCTAATGACATATTCTGCCAATTTTGAAATAGTTTTCATTAATTTAACAAACCTCTATAGTATAGACATTAGTACAAAGATAACATCTATATATTTTTGTATACAAATGCATACACAGTAATTATATATTAAAAAATCTATAATGTAAATGATTTATACATTTTGTGACTCCAGCATTTTCTCAAACACATCCTCCGGTACAGGCTTACAGTAGCGGTAGCCCTGTGCAACATAAGCGCCAATTTCCATCATTAGTTCCGTATCAGCCTCTGTCTCCACGCCTTCACAGACAACCTGAGCGTTCAGATCTTTGGCAAGATTTACGATATTCTTCATGATATATACCTGTCTGGTACGATTTTCGTTATTGAGCAGGAAAGAACGATCCAGCTTAATAACAGAGGCCGGTATCTGTTCAAATACTCCCAGGGAAGAATATCCGGAGCCGAAATCGTCTATGGAGAGATGCACACCCTTTTCACGAAGGATATCTACAATTTCCTTGACTTTCTGCTGTTGCACATCCTCTACCACAAGTGTCTCTGTAATCTCCACCTCGATAAGTTCTTTGGGAATCTGATATCGGTCAATAATAGCCTCAAATCTTTCCGGGAAACCATCATCCGTAAAATGCATTCTGGAAAAATTACAGGATACAGGTACAACATTCCTGCCATCGTCAATACGTCTGCGCAGCATTTTACACACACTTTCCATAACAAAGAAATCAATTTCCTTAATCCAGCCGGTGCGTTCATAATAGGGTACAAAGAACCACGGAGTACGGATAGCTCCGTCCGCTGTGGGATCCTTGAAGCGTACTAGCGCTTCGGCACCCACGATTTTTTCATTACGAATATCTACCTTTGCCTGATAATAAGCCACAAAGTCCTTATTTATATCGGCAGATTCCAAAAGCTTTTCACGCTCATGAGTCTCTTTCAGCTGTGCACGCAGCTTGTCATCATAAATCTGCACCTCATTGCTGTAGCTATTCTTTAAAGAATCTACCAGCTGTATACCCTCGGACAAAGCACGCTGTAAATCGTCGTCCCCATTCTCAAGACAACCGACACCTATAGCCAGTGACATACGGGTATCTACTTTATCGTGAATTCGTGAAGATATTTTATCCGCAATGGTAATCAGACGGTTTCGCAGAGCTTCCACATTTTCATACTTCATAAAAAGTACAAAATGGCTTCCATAGCTTCTGGCGTATAGTTCATTTTTATCATTTATTTCCTCGGAGAGTGTCTCGATGACTAATTTCAGTATGTTCTGGCCTGCATTCCAACCATACAACGCGTTGTAACTCTTAAATTGACCGATATCCGTGTAGGCTACAGCGTAATTACTGTTTTTGTCCACTGCCAGTTTCTGTGCCGCCCGATACCTCAAATAATGAAGATTCCAAATATTAAATTCCGTATCCTTGTACATCAGCTTCTGAACCCGCACACTGTTCCGCAGC
>CAMWKB010000051.1 GCA_947174705.1 uncultured Lachnospiraceae bacterium | reverse complement strand
TGATATAATTCTGTATTATAATACGAATGGTGATGATATTTATTATGTTAATTTCTTAATTTATTATTCTGATACTATTTGTGTGTCTATATAAACAGTACAAATGAAGAACTATGTAAAACTCCTACATAACTACTATAATACTTGACTCAAAAGGAGCTTGGTCATCAATGCTTGTAACATTATTAAGCTGGTTCTACATCACGCTGTTTACTACACTGATTGGCGTATTAGTCCTTAGCCGGATTAAAAATACAAAATTCACATTGATTCACTATATAATCGCAGGATTTATCGTAATCACAGTCTATGTCGAATTTTTTAGCATATTTTCCAAAATAGGCGCTATTGCTCACATAGTTCTACTTTTAACCGCTATATTTACAGGATATTTCAAACGCAGTCAATTACTTTTGCTTTGGAGAAAATACAGTAAGATAATATTCTCATGGGAAGGCTTCTTTTATTTGGGTTTTATTATAATCATTGCTTTTTTCACGTCAAGGGGAGAGTTCCATACCGATACCAATATATATCATGCGGCGGCAATCCGCTTATATGAAGAATACGGTCTTATTAAAGGCGTAGGAAATTTACAGCTGCATTATGCTTATAATAGCTCATACCTTGCCTTTGCGTCATTTTTCAGCCTGAACTGGCTGTTTGGACGCTCACTGCATACAACAACAGGCTGGCTTGAGGTTATTATGTGTTTGTATGCTTTTCATGGGTTAAAAGATTTTAGACGGCATAGCTGCCATATTACGGATATGATGAAGGTAGGAATATTATTTTATACGTTGGTAAACTTGATACGCAGCATGTCTCCGGCTACGGACTATGCAACGATGTATTTTGTGTTTTTTATAATTACGGCCTGGTGTGAGAATTACGAATGGAAGAGGAACGACATTACTATTTATTCTCTGCTTTCTGTTACGGCGGTTTTTGTGGCGACGCTGAAATTCTCAGCAGGGTTTATGGCGCTTATCGCAATATATCCGGCTTTTTATCTGATTAAAAATAGAAAATGGAAAGAAATCGTAACATATATAGCTTGTGGATGCGTGATTCTAATACCGTTTTTCATAAGAAATTTCTTTATTTCCGGCTGGCTTCTTTATCCCTTTGGAAGTATTGATATATTTAATGTTGAGTGGAAAATTCCTAAGGAGCATCTGCTATTAGACGCTGCGCAGATTAAAGTATGGGGCAGGTGCTTATATGATGTGTCTAAAGAAAGTCTTCCGTTCTCTAAGTGGCTGCCTGTTTGGTGGGAGCATCAGGAACGGTATGAACAAATGTTTCTTATGGCAGTTGTTTTGGGAATGATTTTACAGCTTGTTATATTGACTGTCAGGGTCATTAATGGGCGGAAAATTCGTATGGCGCTTGCAGTGATATTTTTGGCTATTTGGGGGAATCTGGCGGTATGGTTTTTAATGGCGCCTTTTATAAGGTATGGGCTGACCTTCTTATTTGCGGTAATTATGATTGCGGTAGGGGATTATTTAAGTGATTTTGGCAGGATGAACGGCGGTTTTTATGGTATTGTAAAGGGCAGTTTGGTGTTTTGTATCGTGGTGTCGGTAAGTCCGTATTGGGACAGATATATTACTGATGCCGGTATTTTTATTAAGCATAATATAATGGAACCCTATTATATTGTGCAAAAGGATTATGAGAGCGGAAATATGGAAAGTTACGAAATCAACGGAAATAAGGTATATTTTTCTGCGGAAGGTGAAGTTAACAGCTATTATACCTATCCCTCTACGTTGTATAAAGGAATGCTCGATGATGCAGCACTGATAGGTGAGTGTATTGAGGATGGGTTTAAGGCAAAATAGTGTCTCCATTATATTGACAATTTTTTAACGTAAGGAATATAATAAGTAGAAATATTGTAATCGTTATTAAGACTAAATACTATTTATAAACAGGAGGCATCACAATTGGAGGAAAAAGAGATTTCACAGGCTGTAATCAGCCGCCTTCCAAGATATTTCAGGTATCTTGGGGTGCTTAAAGACGAGGGTGTAGAAAGGGTTTCCTCACATGACTTAAGCAGAATAATGCATTTAACAGCCTCACAGATTCGTCAGGACCTTAACCATTTCGGCGGGTTTGGACAACAGGGCTATGGATATAATGTAGAGAATCTATATGATGAAATCGGTAAAATTCTCGGGCTTGATAAAGAGCATAATTTAATAATTATCGGTGCAGGTAATTTAGGACAGGCACTTGCCAATTATATGAATTTTGAGCGCAGGGGCTTTATTTTCAGAGGGATTTTTGATAATAATCCTGCGATTGTCGGGACTATGGTAAGGGATATTGAGGTTCGTCCTATGGAGGAGGTAAAAGCCTTTGTAGAAAATAATAATATTGATATTGCAGTGCTTACGATTCCAAAGAGCTGTGCAGTTGAAATAGCAGAGCAACTGGTTTCTTACGGTATTAAAGCAATCTGGAATTTTGCACATGTGGATTTGAATGTTCCGGAAGAGATTCAGGTTGAGAATGTTCATCTTTTGGATAGTCTGATGAAACTGTCGTATAATCTGGTTTCGCATGATAAGCAGGGGGCGTAAGGGGTAATTGGCGGTTAGATGTGCCTGCGGGGTGACGCTGCTCCCCTGTATAGCAATCTGTAACTTTGTCGCTGTGCGGAAATAAGAAAATCTAAACATTCCTATTGTTGTTGTGGCTGCGGACGCAAGCGGGGCAAATTCGCCATCCGTGGCTCAGTTGCCCCTTTTCGGAACATCGTGTTCCGAAATTGCTACTTTATAGAGTAGGAATGTTAAGAATTTCTAATTTCCTTCCAAAGACGCAGTTACAGATTGCTATACAGGGGAGCAGCGTCACCCCGCAGGCACATCTAACAGTCAATTTACCATTTGAATTACCTCTGAAGCACCCTTGTGGCAAACACCTTAAACGAAAGGATTTTTTGTATAAAAATGGAATATCTTGTAACACAATCCGGGATGAAGCAATATGATAATAATACAATAGAGAAACTTAAAGTTCCCTCTATTGTACTCATGGAGAGGGCCGCACTTGTAACTGTGGGGCAGCTTAGAAAGGAACTGGGCAATTCTGATTACCGTGTGCTTGTAGTGGCTGGCTGCGGCAATAACGGCGGTGACGGGCTTGCAATCGGAAGGCTTCTTATGCTTGAAGGGTGCATGGTCGATTATGTGCTTCTTGGAAGTCGTGATAAGTGCAGCAAGGAAACGGCGCTGCAGCTTGAAATTCTTGAAAAGTATGGGCATAGACCATATGACAGAATCCCCCAAGGTGAATATGATATAGTAATAGATGCTGTATTTGGTGTCGGATTATCCCGAAATGTGGAAGGTATTTACGCAGATGCTATATCCAAAATCAATGAAATGGATGCCTATGTATGCGCGGTAGATATTCCCTCAGGAATTCATGTCGATTCCGGTAAAGTGCTTGGATGTGCGGTACAGGCGGATTTGACGGTAACTTACGGATTCTATAAATTAGGAGAATTTCTGTATCCGGGTGCAGGATACTGTGGTAAAATCATATGCGGTAAGATGGGAATTGATGAACATGGATTTTTTGGGGAAAAACCGAAATGGTATACCTATACGTCACTTGATGACGTAAAACTCCCCGAAAGAAGGCCGGATGGCAATAAGGGAACATTCGGTAAGGTGCTTGTGATTGCAGGCTGTGATACCATGTGCGGTGCGGCGTTTATGTCGGCAAGAAGCGTTTTTTATATGGGCGCAGGAATGGTAAAAATAGTGACATCTGCTAAGAATCGTGATATTATACAACAGTCATTGCCGGAGGCGATGCTTACAGTTTATGATAGCGGATTATGGACCGGGAATGAACCGGACCCTGAGTTTGTGAACACATTCAAAGAATCATTGGAATGGGCGGACTGTATACTGATAGGACCCGGTATAGGAATGGGAAAAGCGGCAGAATGGATGCTTGAATACTGTATACAAAATACAAAACTGCCGATGGTGATAGATGCCGACGGACTTAACCTTTTGGCCAAAAAGTTGAATACAGAAGAAATATCTTCAAACGAAGTTTTTATAAAGCCGGAAAACAATGTCAGCCGGGAAATTGTTTTAACTCCCCATATTGGCGAGTTTGCAAGGCTGTATGGCTGCGATATTCAGGATGCAGTTCAAAATATTACTATATATCCCAAAAGGCTGGCTGATAAACTAGGCTGCACGATAGTCTGTAAGGATGCAAGAACAGTAGTTGCCACATATGATAGTGAAACGCAATATCTTAATTCTTCCGGCAATTCGGGCATGGCTACGGCCGGTTCGGGTGATGTGTTGGCCGGTATGATAACAGGGTTTATCGCACAGGGGATGAAGGTGGCAGAAGCTGGTGTAACAGGAGTTTATCTGCATGGATGTGCCGGAGATATGGCGGCTGAGATAAACGGAGGCCGCAGTATGATGGCTACAGATATTATTGAACAGATAAAAGAACTATTTAAGTTGTTAGAATCAAATTTATTAAAATCAAAAGAGTGTGGGAATAGGAACAATGGAGAATTATGATCGCGTATATGCGCAGATAGATTTGGATGCAATTCTTTATAATATGAAGCAGATGAAGAATAATATTGCAACGGATACCAAAATAGTGGGAATTATTAAGGCAGACGGTTATGGTCATGGTGCAGTTATGATAGGAAAAGAGCTTGAACAGCTTGATTATGTATTCGGATATGGTGTGGCATCTGCTGAAGAAGCTGTTATATTGAGGGAAGCAGGACTTAAGAAACCGATACTGATTTTAGGATATACTTTTCCGTATTGTTATGAAGAATTGATTAACAGGGAAATCAGGCCTGCGGTATTTAGATATGATATGCTTGAAGAACTTTCGGCATGCGCTGCCAGACTTGGTAAAAAGGCAATAATCCACATTAAAGTAGATACCGGAATGAGCAGAATCGGTATATTGCCTGATGATACCGGCTTAGAATTTGTGAAAAAAGCATTGTCATATGACAATATAGAAATAGAAGGCGCATTTACGCATTTTGCAAGAGCGGATGAAAAAGACAAAACTTCTGTAAAAAAGCAGATTGACCGTATGAGTCAATTTTTTAAAAGGATAGAAACAGAGCTTGGGTATAAAATACCGGTTAAGCATTGCTCTAACAGTGCAGGAATCATAGAGCTTAAAGAAGCCAATATGGATATGGTACGCGCCGGTATTTCGCTGTATGGGCTGTGGCCTTCAGATGAGGTTAGAAGGGATATTATTTCTCTTAAACCTGTGTTATCATTAAAGAGCCATGTGGTCTATATTAAGCAGGTGGAAGAGGGAGTGCCTGTCAGCTACGGCGGCACATATGTAACAAAGAAAGCTACAAGGATAGCTACGATTCCCATAGGTTACGGTGACGGATATCCTAGAGGTTTATCTAATAAGGGTTATGTACTTATTCATGGAAAGAAGGCCCCGATTCTTGGAAGGGTCTGCATGGATCAGTTTATGGTAAATATAGATGACATTCCACAGACAAAAGAGGGAGACGAGGTTACTCTGATTGGGCAGGATGGGCAGGAACAGATTACTATGGAGGAGTTAGGAGATTTATCGGGTAGATTTAATTATGAACTTGCCTGCTGTTTGTCTAAGCGGATTCCAAGAGTTTATATAAAACAAGGAAAAATTATAGCGTCCAAAGATTTTTTTCAGGATTTTAGATAGTTTTGTGAGTATACCTTCAGAGAAATTGGCAATACTATTGCTGTCAGTTAGAATTGCTGTATTGATTGAAGGAAGTGTGTGATATGAAACGAGGAGATATTTATTATGCTGACCTGCGGCCGGTTATCGGTTCGGAACAGGGAGGAGTCAGACCTGTGCTGATAATACAGAACGATATAGGGAATAAACATAGTCCGACTGTTATCTGCGCAGCTATTACATCTAAGATGAACAAGGCTAAACTGCCTACTCATATAGAACTTAATGCAAATAAATATGATATGGTAAAGGATTCCGTAATTCTATTGGAACAGCTTCGTACAATAGACAAGAAGCGCTTAAAGGACAGAGTATGTCATTTAGACCAGGAAATAATGAAGGAAGTCAATATGGGTCTGATGGTAAGTCTTGAGCTTGGTACATAAGAAGCTGTATAGGAATACTGCCAGAGGAAGGAAGAGAGGTTTTTTATATGGATGATGATGTCGCGAGTATTGGTATGGTGGCTGCATTTTTGGTTCTGCTGATTTTGGAGATGATGTTTTACGGTTTCAGTGCGGCACTGCAGAATCAGAAGAACATGGAGACGGATGATACCGACAAGGAGCCGGATAAAAAGATGAAAAGGCTCCAGTATATGTCTGACCATCCGGCAAAGTACGCTAATGCAATGCAGCTTGGCATTGTTGCCGTCAATATGTTGTTTGGCTCCTTTTATTTATACAGACTGTATAGTTATATGCAGGTTTTCGTATATAAAATAACGCTAAACGGTACAGACAGCCTGCATGGATGGCAGCTTCGCGGCATGCTTATACTTACCGCCGTAATTATTACGATTTGTCTTTTATACATATTATTAACTTTCGGGGTGCTTATTCCAAGGAAAACGGCGTCCAGATATCCGGATGTATGGATTAAACTGTGTATTACGCCGATTTATTATTATGTCAGGGGGGTAGCTCCGTTTGTTGTGCTTATATCATCAACGGCAAAAGGGATTCTTAAGTTGTTTGGAATCAAAGGTCTGGATGATACTGCGGATGTTACGGAAGAGGAAATCCGCTCCATGATAAGTGTCGGGCATGAGCAGGGAGTTCTTCTTGAGAGCGAAGCCGAAATGATTACCAATATTTTTGAATACGGCGAAAAAGAAGCCAAGGATATCATGGTAAACCGTAATAATATGATAGCCATTGACTGTAATACTACTTTGTTAGATGCAGCTTCTTTTATACTTAATGAGCACAACAGCCGCTTTCCTGTATATGACGGCACAATCGACCATATTGTAGGTATTTTGCACTTAAAAGACGTCATGCGTATGCAGATGAACGAGAAGATGCTTTCTAAACCCATAGGCAAAATTAAGGGACTTTTGAGGGAACCGTTATTTATTACGGAAACCAGAAATATAGACGACCTGCTTAAGACCATGCAGACAGAAAAAATACAGATGGCCATAGTTATTGACGAGTATGGTCAGACTGCAGGATTACTTGCGCTGGAGGATATTCTTGAAGAGATTGTAGGTAATATTCAGGATGAATACGATGAGGAAGCAAGCTATATTAAAGAAAACGGTCAGGATGAATATATAATCGACGGTATGATGCCGCTTGATGAATTGGAAGAACAGCTTGAAATTGAGCTTAATGAGGAAAACTTTGATACCGTCAACGGCTTCGTAATATCCCGCCTTGAGCACATACCGGAAGAGGGAGAGGAGTTTGAGTTTGAGTGTCAGGGATACATTTTTAAAATTATTCAGGTTAAGGACAGGATGATACAGAGCGTTATGGCAACCAAGAAACCTGATAAGGGGGATGAAGAAGAAAATACTCAGACGGACGAAGCGCAATAACAGTCGAAGATACTGACGTAAGCAGTGGAGAATCAAACTGCCCGCAGGAATAAAGAAGAAAAGAATAATCAGACGGTTGAAGAAACTAAAGAAAAATGATAAGATAACATTGCATAAAAAATGAATGAAGAAAAACAAAGGAGATTAATAAAATGTCAGGACATTCAAAATTCGCGAATATAAAGCATAAGAAAGAGAAAAACGATGCAGCTAAGGGCAAAATCTTTACTATTATAGGAAGAGAAATCGCAGTTGCCGTAAAAGAAGGCGGTCCGGACCCGGCCAATAATTTCAAACTTGCGCAGGTAATTGCCAAGGCTAAGGCAAATAATATGCCAAATGATACTATAGAAAGAGGAATTAAGAAGGCTGCCGGTGATAACGATAACGTTAATTACAAATATGTTACCTATGAAGGCTATGGCCCGAACGGAATTGCGATAATAGTTGACGCACTTACCGATAATGCTAACAGAACGGCAGCAAATGTAAGAAGCGCCTTTACCAAAGGACAGGGCAATGTAGGAACCCCCGGCTGTGTTTCTTTTATGTTTGATAAGAGAGGTCTTATTATAGTAGACAAAGAAGAGTATGATATGGAAGCCGACGATTTGATGATGCTGGCATTGGATGCCGGTGCAGAGGATTTTTCTGAAGAAGAAGACAGCTATGAGATTTATACGGCGCCGGATGATTTGGCAGTCGTAGCCAAAGCCTTAGAGGAGGCCGGAGTTGTAATGGTATCTTCTGAAGTCACAATGATTCCCCAGAACTGGGTGGAGCTTACTGACGAGACCGCAATTAAGAATCTTCAAAAGACGCTGGATTTGCTGGACGAAGATGATGATGTGCAGGCTGTATACCATAACTGGGACGAATAGAAGGGTGAAAAATGGGGGATTAATATGAGTAAACAATACGAAAAAGAAACAATCTGTATACAATCCGGATGGAAGCCGAAGAATGGGGAGCCGAGGGTACTTCCTATCTATCAGAGTACAACTTTTAAATATGATTCTTCGGAGCAGATGGGCAGATTATTTGATTTGGAAGAAAGCGGATATTTTTATACGAGATTACAAAATCCCACCAATGATTTTGTAGCATCTAAAATATGTGAGCTTGAAGGCGGTGTTGCCGCAATGCTTACTTCCTCAGGACAGGCTGCAACTTATTATGCGGTATTCAATATATGTGAGGCAGGAGACCATGTTGTATTATCATCTACAGTGTATGGCGGTACATACAATCTGCTGACCTGCACTATGAAAAAAATGGGGATAGAGTGCAGCGTTGTAGACCCTGATGCCACTGAGGAAGAACTGAGTAAGGCTTTTAAGGAGAATACGAAGTGCGTATTTGCTGAAACTATTGCCAATCCGGCATTAGTAGTACTGGATATTGAAAAATTTGCAAGACTGGCACATTCCCATAATGTACCGCTTATTGTTGATAACACGTTTGCTACACCGATAAACTGTAATCCGTTTGAGTGGGGTGCGGATATAGTTACACATTCAACAACAAAATACATGGACGGACATGCTATGTCTGTAGGCGGCTGCATTGTTGATTCAGGCAATTTTGACTGGACTAAATATCCTGAAAAGTTCCCCGGGCTTTGTACACCTGATGAATCTTATCATGGAATTACATACACGGAGAAATTCGGTAAAGCCGCGTATATTACTAAGGCGACCAGCCAGCTTATGAGGGATTTGGGTTCCATACAGTCACCTCAGAATGCATTTTTATTAAATGTAGGACTTGAAACCCTGCCGCTTCGTGTGGAAAGACATTGCTATAATGCACAGAAGACTGCTGAATTTTTAGAGGCTCATGAGAAGGTTGCATGGGTAAATTATCCGGGACTTAAGAGCAATAAATACTATGAGCTTGCACAGAAGTATCTGCCAAACGGAAGTTGCGGCGTAATTTCATTTGGGTTAAAAGGCGGACGAAAAGCGGCTGCGGATATGATGGATAAACTTAAACTTGCCGCTATTGTAACACATGTGGCAGATGCCAGAACATGCGTTCTGCATCCTGCAAGCCATACACACAGGCAGATGAATGATGAACAGCTGCTTGAAGCGGGCGTTGCACCGGATATGATACGTCTTTCCGTAGGCATTGAAAACGTAAAAGATATAATCGCGGATTTAGAGCAGGCGCTCTCACAGATTTAATTAAAGAAGCTCTTATATGTATAAAAACGAAGGATATAAGGTATGACATACAAAAAAACATGGCTGAGTTACATCCTGTGGGTGATATATACATGCATCACAGGAGTAATGTTAGCTGACTATACAATGTTACTTTGGAAAAAACAGATAAATTTAACCACTCGTATGTATATGATTGGTTTTGTTTTTCTGTTTTTTGCTATGGTAGCAGGATTATTTTTTCTGCTTAAAAAAGTGGGTGCAGAGACCTTATGTAAGAATAAAATAAGTGAACACACGAAATTGATGTGGGAAATATTTGCTGTACTTTGCATTTTTTTTACGGCAGTTTTGTATCGTTTCTATCTGGTGATACAAATTGGTGCAGATACTGTAATAGACACGCACTTCTATAATATGGCCATAGTAAGGGATGGCACGGTCATGGAGCCGGTGGCGCATGGGGCTTCGCATATATATGTAATATTTCTTTCTTTTGTTTTTTCCTTTTTAGGCAATAAAATCATGGCAGCGGTGTGGATGCAGCTTTTGATTGAACTACTAACGATTCTGCTTAGCTTTTTTGTGATAAGAAAACTACTTGGCAGTATTCCGGCGTGTATGGTTATGCTTATACTTACGCTGTCTGGTGTTTATAACAGCAGGATGCTTACGGTGAATCCGGAGATTTTATTCTTTTTGCTGTATATTATAGGTCTTTACATCGCTGGAAGCTATGTAAAAGCCTATTGCAGCAATCGTTTAAGTAAACCGATGATGATTGCAGGAGCGTTGTTTTCTGGAATTATTATCGGCGTACTTGTTTATCTGGATGCAATTTCACTTACTTTATTTATTATAATGGCAGGGCTTATAACAGGCGTTGATACCAAGCCTGACAGGAAAAAAATCACTCCGTATTTGCTGTTTTTACTCACTGTAACAGGAACTTTTTTTGCATTGTCCGGGGCTTTTATACTGGATTCTTATGCCAGCGGAGATGCAATAGAGGCTGTATTAAATGCATGGCTTGATTTGTATAGAATTCACTTACAGCAAAATACTATTATTTACCAGAATAAGTATTCCTTAACCGAATGTCTTGTTCAGGTTGTTTTGGCCGCGCTGCTTATATTGTCATTCTGGAACCACCGCAAAGTTCAGAATTCTACGCCGTGGATGTGCCTTATGTTTCTTTTGGCGCCAATGCCGCTTTCCGGTGTTGGTGTATTGAATTATCAGGTGTATTATGTCTTCATCTGGAGCGTATTGGCAGGACTTGGACTTCAGCAGAGTCTTGTGGCTGCTGATAACGGAGAGCAACCAGCTGAGTCGGTTTCAGCACCTAAGCCGGAGCTAATACCTAAGCCTGAGCTGATATCTGAGCCCGAACCGGCACCTAGGCCGGAGCCAATATCTGAGCCCGAACCGGCACCTAAGCCGGGGCCAATATCTGAGCCCGAACCGGCACCTAAGCCGGGGCCAGTATCTGAGCCCGAGACGGTACCCAAGCCGCGCTTTATTGAAAATCCGTTGCCGTTGCCTAAAAAGCATGAAAAAAGGGATATGGACTATCAGTATGAGGTGACCGAAGATAAGATGAAGTTTGATGTTGAAATTAGTGACAACGATGACTTTGACAGATAAATTAGCATGATATTGTTTCAATCTAATAAAAATAAGCTTTTCTTATATAATGTATCAGGGGAGAAAGATATAGGGTTACAAGATGAAAGAACAAGGATTTTGGCATGAGAATGCAAATTACATAGATTCGGTAATGAATAAGCTGAATACACTGGCAGCTGATACCTATATTTATGTCCTACATTTAAAGCAGAACAAGGCATGGTTCTCCGAGACAGCCAAAGCCTATTTTGGAATTAATGACACATATGTTTCAGACCATTATGAGATTATGCGTGGTATTGTTCATCCGGATGATTGGTGGGAGTATGAAGAGGGAATCCCACAAAGGATGCAGGGAAAGAATCTGGACTGGGAATTGTGCGTCCGCATGAAAGCGGCTTCCGGAGAATACCATATGTTCAGTATACATACGGATATTGTGACGGATGAGAAGAATTCGGAAGAATATCTGCTTATTCTACTGCATAATGAAAATGTCCTGCCCAAAATTGACGCCTTAACGGATTTATATTCACAGGTAAGATTTGTGGCAGATTTAGATGCAACGATTGGAAATAAAGAGCCTTTTGCCGTGTTGATGATTAAGCTTGAACGGTTTACCAATTTGAATATTATTTACGGAACTGAATTTACCAATCAGATATTGAAAGAAACAGCGCTTCAGCTAATTTATATGATGGATGAGCACAGCGCTGTTTATCGCTTGGACGGTCCCAAATTTGGCTTTATCTTAAGGAACTGCGGCAGAGAAAAGCTGCTTACTTTTGAGCAGCAGCTTAGGGATAAACTAGAAAAGGGGATTTATGTAAACCATAGACAGATTACGCTTAAAATATGTGCAGGAGCAATCTTGATTGAACAGTATGATGGAGAAGCTGATTCTATAACCTCTAAGGCTGCTTATGCGCTGGGACATTCAGAGACGGAACATCAAGGTAAAATGATTATTTTTAATGATGAAGTGCGTACCTCAGGGAATGTAGATTTAGATTTGATGAAAGTAATCCACCAGTCAGTCAGGGAAGGGTGCAAAGGATTCTATGTAGAGTACCAGCCAATCGTGGATTCCATGACAGGGCGCATCGTAGGAGCGGAATCGTTAGTCAGATGGCGCAGAGAGCCTTATGGAACCGTGCCGCCGGGCATGTTTATTGAATGGATGGAAAAAGACCCATTAATGTATGAACTCGGTAATTATGTACTGCAGACGGCTTTAAGGGAAACCGTAGGAATTATTGAGATAGTGCCTGATTTTGTTATAAATGTTAATGTGTCGGCAAGACAGATGGAGAGAGAAGAATTTCGTGCGGAAGTGCTGCGTATTTTGGAGCAGACGAAATTTCCTCCCAGCCATTTGTGTCTGGAACTTACCGAACGATGTAAGGATATGCCGTTTGATGTTATAAAACAAGAAGTGGAATTTTTTCAGGGGTATGGTATCCGCATGGCAATGGATGATTACGGAACCGGAAGCGCTTCCTCAGGAATCGTGCTTAATGCCCCTATGGATGAGATTAAACTGGATATGAGCTTTATACGTGGAATTACCGAAGATGCCAAAAAACAGGCAATGGTTAAATCAATCGTAAATTTTGCCAACAGTTCCGGTATGAGTACCTGCTTAGAGGGCGTGGAGACAGAGAAATTGCAGAATTATCTGCGGGAATATCGGGCAACCTGGTTTCAGGGATATTATTATTCGAGGCCGATTGAGATTGGGAAGTTTTGGGAGCTGGTGAGAGGGTAATTACAGGTAATGTAATTGCATTGATTTCATACTATCATTATGATATATTAAGAATTGTTGTGGATGACAGGCGTTTGCAGAAGATATAAGGGGAAAACTATGATAAAGAGTGTGCTGGATTATCTGGAGAATACGGTAGAACTTTACGGGGAAAAAGAAGCATACATTGATGAAAATAGAACCATTACATTTCGTGAATTAAAGATGGATGCACAAAAGATAGCGACAGGAATTTTGGATGATGTGAATATCGGAACACCTGTGGTTGTGTATATGGACAAATGTGTGGAATGCATTGAAGGTTTTTTGGGAGTGTCTTATACCGGGGCGTTTTATGTACCGATTGATATATCGATGCCATATGCGCGTGTGAAACTTATCATGGATACTTTAGATGCTAAGATTGTACTGACTAGAGAATCCGATGAGATTCCGGAAGAAATAAAAGAGTTATGCAAAGTTTACTATATTGAAAAATTATTAAATATTCAAGAAATCAATACGGAAGAATTAGCAAGGCGTAAAAGGCAGAGGATTGACACTGACCCCATCTATGCGATTTTTACTTCCGGCTCTACCGGTGTGCCGAAAGGAGTGTTGGTCAGCCAGAGGTCTGTTATCAATTTTACAGAGTGGTGGTGTGAGACATTTGAGTTTACGCAGGAGGAAGTGTTTGCCAATCAGACGCCCTTTTATTTCGATGCTTCAGTAAAGGATATTTATGCTACGTTAAGATGTGGGGCAACAATGTATATTGTACCGAAAAAATTGTTTTCCCTGCCGGCGCAGTTAGTCCGCTTCCTGAACGAAAAGAAGATAAACTGTATCGACTGGGTTCCGTCTGTCTTGTGTATGATAGCTAATTTTCGAACCTTGGAAAAGGTCAAGCCGGAATATCTGAAAAAAGTAATGTTTCTTGGTGAAGTCATGCCGACAAAACAGTTTAATATATGGAGACGTGCTCTGCCGGATGTAAAATATGCAAACTTATACGGACCTACGGAGGCAACGGGTGATTGTACATACTACAAAATTGAAAGAGAGTTTGCAGATGATGAGCCCATTCCGATTGGCTATGCGTGTGAGAATACGGAAGTTATTTTGTTGAATGAAAACGATTGTCCGGTCGGAGAAGATGAGATAGGAGAGATATGTGTCAGAGGGTGTTCCCTCGCATTAGGATATTATAATAATCAGGAAAAAACGGATGAAGTTTTTAAAGAAAATCCTTTGCAGAAATATTACAGAGAAAGAATATACAGAACAGGCGACCTTGGAAAATATAACCAATATGGGGAAATTGTTTTTTTGTCCAGAAAAGATTCACAGGTTAAGCATATGGGGCATCGTATCGAGTTAGGGGAGATAGAGACGGCAGTCAGTTCTCTCGAGCAGGTGGACAGAGTATGCTGTATGTTTGACAAAGACTCCCAAAAGATTATTGCCGTGTATACAGGAGAGATAGATGCAAAAGAAATGACAGCAAGACTCAAGGACAAACTCCCCAGATACATGCTTCCAAATATTTATAACAGGGTCGATGATATGCCGGTAAATTTAAATGGAAAGATAGACAGAGCTGCACTTCAGGATAAATATATCAATGCTAAAGAAAACAGGCAGGATAAAAGATGAGTATTAAGTCATTAACCTTTTTGGTATTTGTTTTGGTGGTTTTTTGTATTTATTATGCTGTACAAAAGACTAACTTACAGAGAATAGTTATATTAGCTGCCGGAATTGTCTGTATGGTCAGTATGTCAAATATTATGGCAACACTGATTGTTATTGCACTTACACTGTGTGTCTATGGGATAGCGATTCGTATAGAGACATTGATTAAGAAAAACGGTGGAAAAGTATACCGGGCAGTAAAATGCTGGTTGGCGCTCGCCATATTTCTGGACATTGGTTTATTGATATATTTTAAGTTTTTTAAAAACACATATATTTTACTTCAGAATATTTTTGCCGCTAAAAATATCATGCTCACAGAGCTTGTGGTTCCGATTGGATTATCCTATTATACGCTGGCTCTTTATGGGTATTTGATGGATGTTTATCACAAAAAATATTCTGCAGAGAAAGATTTCATCCTTTTTCTTGCTTACGTGACGTATTTCCCTGCCATAATTGAGGGACCGGTGAACCTATATAAAAAGGTTGCCCCGCAGTTTCGGGAGCAGCATTTTTTTGATGGGAAAAAGGTCGTCATGGGTTTGCAGAGATGTTTGTGGGGATATTTTAAAAAGGTCGTTATCGCTGACCGGATTGGAATCCTTGTTATGGGAATTTTGCAGGAAGATACAGCGGTGGGACCTTTGCTTCTCTATGCAATGGTTTTGTACAGTTTTCAGATTTACACAGATTTTTCCGGTGGTATAGATGTAATTATGGGTATTTCCGAGATACTGGATATTAAATTGACAGAGAACTTTAAGTCTCCGCTTATTTCATCAAGCGTAACTGAGTATTGGGCAAGATGGCACATCTCATTAGGCGAGTTTATGGAGAAATATATTTATTATCCGATTGCTTTAAACAAAAATGTTATGAAATTTTCCAAAAAGATTCCAAATAAATACTTATCTAAGGCATTTTCTTCCGCATTAGCTTCTTTTATTGTATTTATCATAGTGGGAATCTGGCATGGAACAGGATGGAATTATGTTGTTTACGGATTATATCAGGCTGTATTTGTTGCAGGAGCAGTTCTGCTTACGCCGTTTTATAAGAAATCCAAGAGTATACTGCATATAGATGATAAGACACTCAGCTGGAAAGTCTTTACGGTTCTCAGGACGTTTTCTATATTGGTATTCGGGAGAATACTTATTAAGTGCGCAGATTTGCAGGGAGTCGGAATTTTTTTACATAAACTGTTTGCAGACATCAATCCTCATACACTTTTTGACGGAACAGTCTATCAGTTCGGGCTGGACTATAAAAACGTATACCTGATGTATGCGTGCATTCTTCTTGTTATTGTAGTAGATATTTTGCATGAAAAAGGAGTTCATTTTAGGGAACTGCTTATGCGTCAGGGCATTATATTCCGCTACATAGTATATTATATCGCTGTTTTTTCGATTATAGTTTTCGGGATTTACGGAGCGGAGTTCCATTCCACTAATTTTATCTATCAGGCATTTTAACAGGAGTATGAAATAGTGAAAAGAAAAGTTGTTGGAAGTATTAAAATTATTATATTTCTTTTGGGATTTGGCATAATCTTTACATCATTGCAGAGTGTTCTTCATTATCGTTGGGATTCACGTTTGTATGATACGAATATTTATATGAAAGAGTTGCCGGAAGATTATTACGATGTGTTTTTTATAGGAACGAGTGAGTTAAAAACAGCGGTTTATCCGGGGGCAATTTTTCAGACCAATGGAATTACCAGTTATAATTATGCAGTGACTAATAAGTCCGCTCTGACAATGTACTATCAGGTTAAATACATTCTGCGCTACAAGAAACCTAAGATTATATGCTGTGACTTTTCAGCGTTGTATGATGATACACTGCCTTCGGAGCGTGAAACTGTGTATCGAAAAGTTGTTGATACGATGCCTGACTTCGATTTGAAATGGGATATGATAAAGAGTATTCATGAGATGGATTCGGAACAGTCTGTTTTGTCATATCTTTTTCCCATGCTTAGATATCATAGCCTATGGAGTGAACTGACAGAAGAACATTTTAGGGAGGATTATGTTTATCAGGACATGACGGAAGACTATTCTAACGGATGCAGTCTGCTTAATGCGGAACATAAGGGCGAGGTGTTTGACATCACGCCGGAGATATGGTCGGCTGAGAAGTCAGATGAGCAGATATCTGCCCAAAATGCCGAGTGGTATGATAAGATGATTTCTTTATGTCATGAAAATGATATTAAAATAATCGCATTATTTCCACCCCATTTAGGTGATGGAAAAAATAAAACTGCAAGATGGGAAACGACAACGGCTTATTTGGAGTCAAGAGGAGTGGAAATTATTGACTATAACAACTTTGATGCCGCAGAACGGATAGGATTAAATGTTGCTGAAGATTATATGGACGGCGGTCATATGACATATAAAGGAAGTTTGAAGGTATCGCGGGATTTGGCTTATATTCTGTATGGCTGGTATGGAATGGAAGACCAGAGTAATACGGAAAAGG
>CAMWKB010000050.1 GCA_947174705.1 uncultured Lachnospiraceae bacterium | reverse complement strand
GAAGAGGCAAAAATCGGAGATTTTTATACCGAGGATGCTTATATATTATGTAAACAACTTGAGTTTAAAAATATTTTGTCCAGATTTAAAAAGGACGCGGCAGTGTCTAACTCACAGGCAGAGAATTTTAAGGAGCTTAGGGAGCTTGCGGACGTTGAAGCGTTGTTTGAGCGCATGGATAAGCTGTGTGGGGCTAAGGAAGGCTGTGAAATCGGTCTTTCTGTTTTGAGGGACGGAAAGAGTGAGGAAGAGTTTGCGGGTATTGCGATAGCCTTTGCTGAAAATGAGGTCTTTTTTATACCGTGTCAGGGCTTTATAACCGGGCAATATTTAGCGGACAAACTTATTAATTTGAATAAAAATAAATTATGTAAACTTAACGTATGTGACATTAAGCAGATTTATGATATAATAACCGCAGAAGAAAAACAAGCGACGCGAAGCGGCATTTGTTTTTCTTGCGGCATTAACGAGCAAACGTCCGATGAAATCGGACAGAGAGCGCGAACGCGCGGGTTTGCGAGTTTAGATGAGGAAAGCACCGGAGCAGATGTGATGGCAGTTTATAGGGAGAAAAAGTATTTTGATATCCTGCTTGCCGCATATCTTTTAAATCCGCTTAAAAATGACTATGACGTTGAGTCTATTGCAAATGAATACCTGAATTTAATACTGCCTGATAGAAAGCAGGTGTGTGAGAAGTTATCTTTGGTTAAAGCTATGGAGCAAAAACCTGAGGATTTTTTGAATTTTGCATGTTTTCAGGCATATGTATGCCTTGTTGTGGCGAAGACGCTTAAAGGTAAGTTAGAAGAACAGGGAATGCTTTCACTTCTTTATGAGATTGAAATGCCTTTGACCAAGGTATTGTATGATATGGAGAAGTATGGTATCATAGCACGTCGGGATGAACTTAAAACTTACGGTGAAGCGCTTAAAGGACGGATTGCAGAATTAGAGCAGTCCATCTATGATAAGGCAGGTATACAGTTTAATATTAATTCGCCCAAGCAGCTTGGGGAAATCCTTTTTGAAAAAATGGGCATTAAAGGGGCAAAGAAGACCAAGACTGGTTATTCTACCGCTGCGGACATTTTGGAAAAGTTAGCGCCGGATTATCCGGTGATTGCGGATATATTGGAATACAGGGGGCTTACTAAACTTAAGTCTACCTATGCCGACGGACTTGCCGCTTATATAGGTGAGGACAGCCGCATACATTCTACTTTTAACCAGACTATTACTGCAACCGGAAGAATCAGTTCCACCGAGCCTAATCTTCAAAACATCCCTATAAGGATGGAGCTTGGCAGGAAAATACGAAAGGTTTTCGTTCCTGAGGATGGCTATCTTTTTATGGATGCGGATTATTCGCAGATTGAGCTTAGGGTTTTGGCACATATGTCGGACGATAAACAGCTGATTGAAGCGTATCAGATGGATGAGGACATTCACAGGATTACGGCTTCTAAGGTTTTTCATACTCCGTTTGAGGAAGTTACGGATTTGCAAAGAAGAAACGCCAAGGCGGTCAACTTTGGAATTGTGTACGGTATAAGCTCTTTTGGTTTAAGTCAGGACCTTAGTATTTCCAAGAAAGAGGCAGCGGAGTATATAGAACAGTATTTTGCAACATATCCGGGAATTAAGACATTCCTTGATAAGCTGGTAGAGGATGCCAAGGCGCAGGGATATGTGACCACAATGTTTGGAAGGCGCAGACCGATTCCCGAGCTGTCTTCAAGTAACTTCATGCAGCGTTCTTTTGGCGAGAGGGTAGCAATGAATTCCCCGATTCAGGGAACGGCCGCAGATATTATCAAAATTGCGATGATAAATGTATGGTCAAGAATAAAGAATGAGGGGCTGCGCTCAAGACTGATTTTGCAGGTGCATGATGAGCTGCTCATCGAGACTTATGAGCCGGAAGAAGATAAGGTGAGAGAGATTCTTACGCAGGAGATGCAAAAGGCGGCTAAGCTGTCCGTTGCGCTGGAGATAGATTTGCATACCGGTATGACTTGGTATGATGCTAAGTAGATTAATAAGGGGTAAGTCATACGTATGAGGGTAATAGGCATTACAGGCGGTGTGGGCGCCGGTAAATCCAAGGTCTTAGAGTATCTGGAGGAAAAATATAACTGTCAGGTAATTCTGGCTGATAAGGTGGCGCACATGTTGGAAGAAAAGGGGCAGAAGTGTTATGAAGAACTGACCGTGCTTCTTGGGGAAGAGATTCTTGCGCCTGATAAAAGTATAGACAAACAAAAGATGGCGGCGATAATTTTTGCAGACAGGGATTTACTGCATAAGGTAAACAATATAGTGCATCCGGCGGTAAAAGCCTTCATAGTTAAGACGATTGAGGATAAAAGGACAGAAGGCAGGCTTGATTTTCTTTTTATAGAAGCGGCGCTTTTAATAGAGGGCGGATATGATGTAATCGTGGATGAGCTTTGGTATATCCATTCAGATGTGGATGTAAGGCGTGACAGGTTAAAAAGCACAAGGGCTTATTCGGATGAAAAGATAGACGAAATCATACAAAAGCAGTTATCGGAAGAAGAATTTAGGAAGCATTGCAAAGTGATTATAGATAATAGCGGCAGTTTTGTGACTGCATGTAAACAGATTGATGAAAAAATGGAGGAATATCTGTGTCAGAGATAAGAAAAATGCCGGGTCAGATAGTATTTGGTCTGGATATTGGAACCAGAAGTATTGTAGGTACGGTAGGATATCGGATTGAAGATGAGTTTTATGTGGCAGCCCAGTGTATCAGGGAGCATGATACGCGTGCTATGCTGGATGGGCAGATTCACGACATCAATAAGGTGGGTGAAACCATTAAGGAAGTCAAGTTAAATCTTGAGGAAAAAACCGGAAGAAAGCTTAAGGATGTCTGCATAGCGGCGGCAGGACGTGTGCTGCGAACCAGGACGACAAATGTCGAATATGAATTTCCAAACGATAAGGAAATAAGCGGAGAGGATATTTATGCGCTGGAATCCAAGGGCGTAGAGAAGGCTTATAAAGAGTTCCTTGAGGAAAGCGATTTAGATATAAAGTTTTACTGTGTAGGATATTCGGTCATACGTTATTATTTAAACCATTATGCGACAACAAGTTTAGAGGGGCATAAGGGAAGTTTTATAGGCGCTGATATTATTGCGACTTTTATGCCGGATGATGTTGTGGAAGGGCTGTATAAGGCAGTAGAAATTGCAGGGCTTGAGGTTGCTAATCTAACTTTAGAGCCTATTGCTGCGATTCAGGTAGCGATACCGCAGGAGTATCGTATGCTTAATATTGCGCTTGTGGATGTTGGCGCGGGTACATCCGATATTTCCGTTACTAAGGATGGAAGTATCGTTGCTTACGGCATGATTCCGATTGCCGGAGATGCGCTTACGGAAGTAATTGCCAAGCATTGTCTGGTGGATTTTCAGACTGCAGAGAGAATTAAGTGTCAGGCGAAAGATAAAGATTCGATTGAATATAAAGATATTTTGGGATTGACACAGGTAATCACGAAAGAGCAGCTTATAGAAGTGACTGCGCCTGTAATTAAGGATATGACAAAGCAGGTGGCGGATAAGATTAAGGAGTTAAACGGTGATAAATCTGTCGGTGCGGTTTTCGTGGTCGGAGGCGGCGGCACGATGGAGGGATATACTGAAAGTCTGGCTAAGGAGCTTGATATTCAGGAACAGAGAGTTGCTGTGCGCGGTGAAGAGGTTATGAAGGATATAACCTTTTATGATGAGGAAGCAAGAAAAGATTCGCTGATGGTTACGCCGATTGGCATATGTTTAACTTTTTATGAGCAGAGTAATAATTTTATCTTCGTTTATTTTAATGAGCAGAGAGTCAAGTTGTATGATAATAACAAGTTAGCCGTTGTGGATGCGGCAATGCAGGCTGAGTTTGCAAATGACGGTCTTTTCCCAAGACGCGGTAAGGCGCTTAATTATTTTGTAAACGGAAAACCACGTATTGCAAGAGGGGAGCTTGGTGAAGCTGCAATAATCAAAGTAAATGGAAAAGAGGCTGATATTCATACAATTATTCATGCCAACGATCAAATCAATGTGGTTGAATCGACAGCAGGAGAGCCTGCCTCACTGGATATAAATCAACTTCCGGAATTTGGTTCTACCATGTGGGTTGAGGTCAATGAGACGAAAATTGAGCTTCCTGCGTTTGCCAGTGTGAACGGAACTTTGCAGTCCGGTTATTATGGAATTCAGGAGAATGATAAGATTGAATTCCTGAGTTATTATACCGTAGCTCAGGTTGCAGAATTCATGGACGTGATCATAAATCAGGATATGAATATTTATGTAAACAACAAACTTGCAGATATGAATACCAAGGTTTATGAGAACTTTTCGGTTATCTGGACTATGGAAGAGCTGCAGTTGTCCGATAGAGATATTTATGGCAGCGGTGCGCCGGATACTTACGCCAATCTGCCGGAGGATGACGGTACCTATGTTAAGAGTGAGCCTCGTAAGAGAGAGGAAGCATCTCCTAATGTGATGGGAGATGAGAATAACTCTGAGGGAGTAAATGTGACAGGCGTGTCAGAAAATGGAGAGGCGTCTGCGGTTGAGAATAGCACGGGGGATAATCAGGCAGATTCTGGTAATGGAGCAGGCGATAATGCCGGTACGGCAGGTAATGCGACTGGTGAAGGTTCAGATACAGCATCGAATACAGAATCAGGTAATGCAGCAGGCGAGGGTTCAAATACAGCATCGAATGCAGGAACAGGTAATGCATCAGGCAGTGCTTCAAATGCAACATCGAATGCAGGAACAAGTAATACGGCAGGTGGAGGTTCAGATATAGCATCGAATACAGAATCAGGTAATGTAGCAGGCGAGAGTTCAGGTACAGCATCGAATTCAGAAACGGTCAACGCAGCAGACAGCGCTTCAAATACAGCATCGAATTCAGAAACAGGTAACGCAGCAGGCAGTGGTAAAAATACAGCATCAAATGCAGAATCCGCAAATACAGCAGGTGAGACTTCAAACACTGCATCTAATAAGGAATATGACACAGTCTCAGACATTGCACAAAAAAGCAATGACCCAACCTCAGTAACAGTGACGGTCAATGGTGAGGCTATTTTCTTAACAGGCAAGAGCAGTTATATTTTTGTTGATGTATTTAACTACATTGATTTTGATTTGTCTAAGCCGCAGGGAAGCGGAATTGTCACTGAACTAAACGGCAGAAACGCGCAGTATATGGAGCCGATTCACAGTGGCGATGTAATAAAAATTTATTGGAAAGATTGATGTACATATGAGATTATGCAGCATAGCCAGCGGCAGCAGCGGTAATTGCGTTTATGTAGGCTCGGATACAACCCATCTTTTAATTGATGTGGGGATAAGCGGAAAGCGGATTGAAGAGGGTGCTGCCACGCTCGGCTTAAAATTATCAGAGATAGACGGAATTTTTATCACACACGAACATTCAGACCATATAAACGGACTGGGAGTTATTTCAAGAAAATACGGAATTCCCATATATGCAACATCAGGCACAATTCAGGCAATAAAGCAAGTTCACACGCTTGGAAATATTGATGATTCACTTTTTCACAGTATTACGCCGGATGAAAAATGCATAATAAAAGATATGACGTTATACCCAATGCGGACTTCACATGACGCCGCAGAGCCGGTAGCATATAAAATAAGTCACGATAAGAAAAAAATGGGAATAGTGACAGACCTTGGCTGCTATAATGATTATACCATTGCATGTATGAATGATCTGGATGTAATATATCTTGAGGCTAATCATGATATAAATATGCTGCAGGTTGGCTCTTATCCCTATTATCTAAAGCAGCGCATACTAGGCGAAAAGGGACACTTGTCAAATGAAGCAGCAGGAAAGCTGTTAGCCCGCCTGCTTAACGGACACATTAAAGCAGTCGTGTTAGCACATCTCAGCAAGGAGAATAACCTTCCGGAGCTTGCGTATGAAGCTGTTAAGCTGGAAATTATGATGTCGGATGCAGGGTATCACGAAGGTGATTTTCCACTTTATGTTGCTAAACGGAGTGAGGTATCACAAGTGATAGAGATTTAAGTGATTGCGAAACATAAATTATCTGAAAAGGAATAGGTTTGTATTATGAAAAAAACAATTATCACAGTTGTAGGAAAAGACACAGTAGGCATTATAGCAAAAGTATGTACTTACTTAGCAGACAATCAGATTAATATTCTGGACATTTCCCAGACTATTGTACAAGAGTATTTTAATATGATGATGATAGTAGATACCAACCAGACAGACAAGGATTTTGCAGTGATTGTGGAAGAGCTGGCTAAGCTGGGTGAGAGTATCGGAGTTATCATTAAGTGCCAGAAAGAAGAAATTTTTAATCAGATGCATAGAATCTGATTGGCAGGCAGAGAGAAAATAGAGATTACCAGACAGTATAAGATTGAGAAGCAACAGGTATAGGAAGGACAATTACAGCGATGATTAATATATTTGAAGTTGCCGAAACAAATGAAATGATTGAAAAAGAGAATCTGGATGTAAGAACTATTACGCTGGGTATCAGCCTGCTTGACTGCATTGATTCGGATTTAAAAATCTTAAATGAAAAGATTTATCATAAAATATATGAGGCAGCTAAGGATTTGGTAAGCGTAGGAGAGGAAATTTCCAAAGAATACGGAATACCGATAGTGAATAAACGAATTTCGGTTACACCCATAGCTCTTATAGGAGGAGCGGCATGTAAATCGGCTGAGGATTTCATATCAATTGCCAATACTTTGGATAAGGTTGCACATGAGGTTGGAGTAAATTTTATCGGAGGATATTCTGCATTAGTATCTAAAGGCATGACAAAGGCGGATGAGTTTTTGATACAATCCATACCCAAGGCGCTATCGGTAACCGAGAGGGTCTGCAGTTCTGTAAACTTGGGCTCGACCAAAACCGGAATCAACATGGACGCCGTAAAACTGATGGGAGAGATAATTAAGCAGACTGCTGAAGCCACCAGAGAAAATGATTCGTTAGGCTGCGCGAAGCTGGTTGTTTTTTGTAATGCGCCGGATGATAATCCGTTCATGGCAGGAGCTTTTCATGGCGTTACGGAGGCAGATAAGATTATCAATGTCGGCGTAAGCGGTCCCGGGGTAGTAAAAACCGCACTTAGCAAAATCAGGGGTGAAAATTTTGAGGTACTTTGCGAGACGATTAAGAAAACCGCTTTTAAGGTGACGCGTGTAGGTCAGTTGGTTGCCAAGGAAGCTTCTAAGATGCTTAATGTGCCTTTTGGAATAGTGGATTTGTCGCTTGCGCCTACTCCGGCAATCGGAGACAGCGTTGCTGATATTTTATGTGAAATGGGACTTGAATATGCGGGGGCGCCGGGAACCACAGCCGCACTTGCGCTTTTGAACGATCAGGTGAAAAAGGGCGGAGTTATGGCGTCTTCATATGTTGGTGGTCTAAGTGGTGCATTTATTCCTGTCAGCGAAGATCAGGGTATGATTGATGCGGTTACCGCCGGAGCCCTTACTTTGGAGAAGCTTGAAGCAATGACCTGTGTATGTTCCGTAGGGCTTGATATGATTGCAATACCCGGAGATACTAAGGATACAACCATTTCAGGAATTATTGCGGATGAAATGGCAATCGGTATGGTTAATCAGAAAACCACAGCGGTACGTATAATTCCGGTGATAGGAAAAGGCGTGGGAGAGACGGTAGAATTTGGCGGACTGCTTGGATATGCGCCGATAATGCCTGTGAACAAGTTTTCATGCGACGCCTTTGTAAATAGGGGCGGAAGAATCCCGGCGCCGATTCATAGCTTTAAGAATTAGAAATTATTACTCTATATTGAAAGAGGCTTTTGTTAATGTCAGAAAATAGTAATTCAAATAAAACACATAAGATGACAGAGGGGAATCCGCTTAGCACGATTCTCCTTTTTGCAGTTCCGATGATACTATCTAACTTATTCCAACAGTTTTACAACGTAATAGATACCGTTATTGTTGGTAAAAGGCTTGGTACTGATGCGCTTGCCGCAGTAGGAAGCGCAAGCAGTATTACGGCCGTATTTGTCCAGCTTGCGACAGGATTTGCACTTGGCGGCTCTATCGTTATCGCACAGTATTTTGGAGCAGGGAAGACCGATAAAATATGGCAGTGCATGACTACTTCCACGATTTTTTCGGCAGGGATTGCGCTAGTGTCAACAATACTAATCTGGATAGGCTCAGCATTTATTCTGAGGCTTGTAAATACTCCGGAGGATATTGTTCCTATGGGTGTAAGCTATCTGCGGTTTTATTTTCTTGGCTGTGTGCCTATTTTTGTATATAATGCCCTAAACGGCGTATATGTGGCGCTTGGCGATTCAAGGACGCCGCTTAAGTTTCTGGTTATTTCATCGGTTTTAAATGTTGTTTTGGATATACTTTTTATAATTGTATTTAATGGGGGAGTTGGCGGAGCAGCGCTTGCAACGGCGATTTCCCAGCTTATAGCGGCTGTGCTTGCCCTTATGGATATGCCTAAGCTGTTATCGGAATTTGAACGGGATAAATCCATGAATTTTTTTGATAAGTCACTGCTTTTTACCATGCTGCGCTTTGCTCTGCCTTCTGCGCTTCAACAGTCGATTGTGTCAGTTGGTTCCGTTGTTGTGCAGGCAACCATAAACAGCTTTGGGGCGTCAGTTATTGCCGGAAGTGCGGCGGCAGCGAAGGTAGTTAATCTGGCAACGGCGATTCCGATTAATTACAGCAATGCATATTCTAATTATGTGGGACAGAATGTAGGTGCGGGAAAAGAGGAAAGAATCTGGCCGGGGCTTAGGGCTTCGATTTTTAGCTGTGGTTTGATTTCGCTTGTTATGACTGCTGTTTTTGAAATTTTTCCAAATCAGATCATTGGAATTTTTATAGAAGAAACAGAGACGGATATAGAGCAGGTAGTTGCGGTAGGGGCTGCATATATAAGAGTTGTAGGTGCATTTCTTATAGTATTCTCAGCATTTATGTTAGTTAAGGCTACCTTTAAGGGAAGCGGAGATATGAGCTGGTTTATTATCACAACTCTGCTAAGCTTCTTTATACGCCTATTCCTTACGGTAGGCTTTGCCCAAGCAGCAGGCGTGGATATTATCTGGTGGGCGTTCTGCGCCGGATGGACAATCGCGCTTCTTGTTTCCGTTGCAAGATATTTACAAGGCGGATGGCGCAAAAAGAGCATTATCCGGCAACGTGATTCTTAATGGCCTCAAAGCTCTCTTTGCTGATGACATGCTCTATTTTACAAGCGTCTTCAACCGCAGTTTTCTCATCGACTCCAAGCGCTGTCAGCCATTTGGATAAAAGAACGTGACGCTCGTACATGGTTTCGGCGATTCCCTTTCCGGAAGGAGTCAGGGTAATAAAGCCGTTATCGTCCACGTTGATATATCCGTTTTCACGTAAATTTTTCATCGCTACACTGACACTCGGTTTCTTGAATTCCAGCTCGTTTGCAATATCAATAGAGCGTACATTTCCTTTTTTCTGACTTATCATTAAGATGGTTTCAAGATAGTTTTCTGCTGATTCCTGTATTTTCAAAGTAATACCTCCAAGACTATTTGTATATGTTGTTTAGATTAACGTATTAACACAAACTTTTATCTGTTTTTCTCCTTCTCACGGTACATCATCGCATCTGCTTCACCGACCAGCAGATCATAAGATTTCTTTCCGGTCTGAGAATATGCAGCACCAACACTTGCGGATATTTCCTTAAGATGTTCATCCTTTGCATATTCCGCATCAAGTTGTGCTTTTAGCGTCAGTCTCATTTGCTCCACTTCTTCCGGCGTATGCGTTCCAAACATCAGTACTACAAACTCATCGCCGCCAGCGCGTATAATCAAGCCTTCTTCTGTGTTTATGTTTGACTGAAGGGTCTTTGCAGTGAGAACTAATGCCCGGTCACCCTCCTGATGTCCATAGATGTCATTGATACTCTTAAAATGATCAAGATCAATGCAGAACACAGCCATACTTTGTTCCTGCATCTTATCTATGTAATCATACAAATAGCGTCTGTTATACAGGCCTGTAAGGAAATCTGTATTCGCATTTTTGATCATCATTTGCTGATACAGATGTTCCTGTGTCACATCTATAGCAACGCCTGCGGTTCCCATAACGCTGCCGTCCAGATCGAATAGCGGAGTCTTGTAGGTTTTAAGCTCCCGCATACTGTCTCCGATCATAACCTTCTCATCGAAGATACAGGTTTCTCTTTTATCCATAACCTCGTATTCCGATTCCATGCAGATAAATTCACCTTTGGCATATTCATCCGGATCAATATCCCAAATGTAGTAGTGTCCACGCCCTTCGATCTGTTTCATCGTCTTATTGACCGCCTTACAGAACGCTTCATTCACTTTCATGTGAGCGCCCTCTTTATCCTTATACCAGATCAGATGGGGAACACAGTTAATCGTCGAATCAAGATAATTTTGTGTCTGCCAGAAATCCTTGCCCATCTTGTAGGTTTTCTGTAAGCGAATCAAACGAAAACGCAGTTCTGTTTCCGATAATGGCATCACCCAGATATCTGTAATATCTGCGTTATCATTTGTCGACAAAAGCTCTGTCTGTTCTTTATCTGCAAGCAAAATCAATTCCGCTTCTTTCAGCTTATGAGAAAGCAGGAACGCAAGCGTATCGTCCACATTCATCTTACGCATATCTGCCAGAATCACATCCGCTTTTTCTGTTAATGCCGCATCTGCATTGGCACTCTGCATATATTCATGTGTAAAATGCGGAAGTGGTGAGAGCTGCTTCAATGTAGTGAAAAGTTCATTTTGTTCTGTGATCATATAAAAATTAATTTGACAATGATACATAAATCTTACCCCCTGTATTTTCAACCATATCTATATACTTTAGTCGTTCTCGTGCTTAATGTTGACATATGTTCGTTTTTCAATGTTAAACGCTGTTTCAATCGTGTTCTGTATAAACAATGTATCCTCTTCTTTTATTTTATCATAACATAAAAATGGCTACAACTCTTTTTATTCTTCTAAACTATCAAGCCTGGAGGTCTTAGCCTGCGGAAAGTACTTACGGTAAGTAAATATAAACAGCACGATTGCGAGGGTGGTAGACATATAGTCCGTAATCGGCTGAGCTGCCGCGAGCATAGTTGCGGAGTCAAAGATGCTTCTAAACAGAAACAGCACCGGCAGATATATAAGCCCTTGCCGACTTATGGAAAGAATCAGTGCCGGCAGCGCGGCTCCGGTAGATTGGATTGCATTAACGAATACAAACAGCAAGCCCATCACAGGTCCGGAGTAGATATAAATACGGGCAAATGACATACCATATGAAAATGCATCGGGGTCTTCCAAAAACGCATGTACCAGCGGACCGGCGCCACAGTAGCAGATAACGGTCATTACAGCGCTTAAACAAAAGGCAAGAATCAGTGAGAATTTAAGGACCGCCATATAGCGCTTTTTATTTCCGGCGCCGAAGCAATAGCCAAGGAGCGGCTGAATGCCGGTTCCAAGCCCGATTAAGAGCATTACCACTATCATATTGACCTTCATTGCGACGCCGAGCCCTGCGACTGCCATATCGCCGTAGTGAGTCATGATATTGTTGACAATGATATTTGAGAGACTCATCAGGATGTTGTTTAGCGATGCAGGAACGCCAATTGCCAAAACTCCGATGGCAATTCCCTTACCGGCTTGATAATATTTGGGGTGGATGGACAGCATCGCATTTTTGGAAAGCAGATGCCGGATGTAGAAAACGGCTGCAAAGATATTGCCAAGGACGGTCGCAATGGCTGCACCGGCGACGTTCCAGCCAAAACCAAGAATCATGATCGGATCGAATACAATATTGATTAAGTTTCCGATTAACATTCCCATCATTGCAATATTAGCATTACCTTCAGCACGGATGATGTTGCTGAAACTGTTGCTTGGGATTAAAAATGGAATGGCAGTAGCAACAATGCGCAGATATTGCGCGGCATAGCCTACGGTGTCGTCGCTTGCACCAATGGCCCGGCTTATCGGCTCGGCGAAGATAAATATGAATATCATCGCAATGATACCGATACCAAGTCCGGTCCAGAAACAGAAGGCAGAAGCGTTTTTGGCCTTTTCCGTCTTACCTTCTCCAAGTGATCTTGATATCAGGGAAGTGCCGCCTATACCAAAAAGCATTCCGACAGCCATGAATAAAAGGAAAGCCGGAGTCGCTACGGAAATAGCAGCGACCATGTAGGCATTTTTGGTCTGTCCAATGAAAAAAGTATCGGCCAGATTATAGATTAAGACCATGATCATACTGATTATAGACGGAATTACATTACTGATAACTGCTTTTGGTACCGGGGCATCCCGGAATATTTCTGTTGTTTTATCCTGCATAATAAATTCTTCCTTTCCCTTTTTTATATTCTATAAGTTTTTGAATTGCTCTGATTGAAGATTGGTGTAAACCTGTCTGAGCATTTTTTCTAAAAGCAGCTGCTCAGCTTCAGATAAACCTGCAAACATGATTTCGTCCAATAAAGGACTCTTTTGCCTTATTTCTGAAATAATCTGATTTCCAAGCTGCTTACCGCTCTCTGTCAATATAATTGGCTTGGCACGGGTACCTTGGACCGTACTCTTGCAGATAAAGCCCTTTTGTTCAAGAAGTTTCAGCACATGAATGACGCTGGTATGCTTGACACCGAAATGCGCAGCGATATTAGACAGGGTGATTTCACTGTCGGTTTCCTGCGAAAGATACAGCAGGACATCGAGCTGTGTGCTGGTCAGTCCGTATTTTTTATACTTTTTGTTAAAACCGGCCTCTAGCTGGTTGTGTATTTTTTTGAAGTAGAGTTTTAGTTCGTCCATTGTGATGTCTCCATTAATATGTAGCTTGCTACATGATATAACTATATTGGGAAATTGTCAATACTAAAGTGGGCAGTAAATGCTAACGGTTGAAACTATTTTGGAAAAGAAATTTATTATAGTGACACTAAATATGATAGAAAGAAGAGCATGATTGTGGTATTCTAACTATATTATGCATAGAAGAAGTGTTGCAAGGTGGAGATGGCTATGATGGTTGCGCAGATCTTGATAGTATCTCTCAATTTTCAGTTTAAAGGAGCTTGAAACATGAATGAATACATTATTCAGGGAATTGGTTTTTTGGGAGTGGGCTAAGAGCAAAGTAACTTTAGCGCTGATTATTGCATTATTGTTTGTAATGACGGTATACACATGGTCAGGGTGGATCAGCGTTTTGCCCTTTGCATCTGTTGCGGTTACCAGTATAGGATATTGGACGCAAAATGCCCAAAAGATACGATTGTCACAACTATTTGGTTCTCCGTGTACACTTCTTTACGATGTGCTGATACACTCTTGGGGAGGAGCTATCTGTGAAGCGATTGCCATTCTTTCCATAATCATTTCAATCATTCGGTTTGGATGGAGAAATTTGGGAGAAGAATCGGGGATTTGACCCTTACGGGGATTGCCAGTGGAACTATAGGATTTTTTAGATGAGAAAAAGAAACACTACTTGACAGAAGTGTTATACAAATGTATAATATATTATACGTTTGTATAAAGACAGGGCTGGGGGATGAGTAGCAATGACAAATGTGTTTCTTTCTTTTTTGGAGATTTCAATACCAATTAGCTTTTTTATCGCGGTATTGCTTTTGCTTACTCCATTTCTAAATAAGAGGTATGCCGCAAAGTGGAAATACTGGATTTGGATAGTACTGGCATTGCGGCTAATTATACCTTTAGGTGGGAATGTCGGGTTGAATGTTGGGGATAAACAGCCGAAAAAGGAAACGCTGACATCATCAGAATCTGAAAAAACATCTCCGTATGCGGTTACTGACGGTACAGTCAGCGGGCGGGTTATTGTTAAAATTCCGCTGCAAATGACAACTTCAATTGTAATACAGCCTGAAAAGGCGGACAGCAATATTTCCATGTTGGATATAATAGCTTTGTTCTGGATGCTTGGCAGTCTGCTTCTTATATCTGTGCATCTGGTCAGCTATTTTCACTATAAGCATCAGATTCTTAAAAATGGCAAAATTATAAAGGATAAAGATGTTTTGCGCCTGCTGTTTAAGCTGAAACACGAATTGCATATAAACTGCACGGTATATGTTATAGAATATTCGGAAGCAGTCAGTCCCATGCTGATAGGCTTTTGTAATCATATTTTGGTCCTGCCAAAAGGAGAGTATAATTCGGAAGAACTGTTTTTTATTTTGAAACATGAGCTGATTCACTTAAAACGGGGAGATATTTATATTAAGCTGCTTTTTGCAGTGACTAATGCAGTTCACTGGTTTAATCCGCTGGTTTGGATTATGCAAAAGGAAGCTGCTGTCGATATGGAGTTGTCCTGTGATGAGAGAGTTACACAGGGCAGCGATTATGCTATGCGAAAAGCATATACAGAAACATTGTTATCTACGCTTCATAAGCAAAACGCAAAGAAGACGATTCTATCAACGGAGTTTTATGGAGGAAAGCAGATTATGAAAAAACGATTTAAAAATATTTTAGCAAAAAAAAGAAAGAAGAACGGAACAGTTGTATTGATTTGTGCCATTATGTTAGCAGTTAGTTTGGGAACATTGGTGGGTTGTTCAATAATGAAAGAAAGTACTGAAGATGCTTCTGACCAGTTGGGAACAGAAGATATTCAGGATAAAAATAGCCAGACCGATCAGCCTATACCGGAAGCTGCACTGGATAATAACGGGCATGATTCAAATGAAAATGAGAGTATAAACCCAGAAACATTTCCTGTTGGTGAATACCACGATGAGATGGGTTCTCAGTTGATTATCTCTAAGGTTGATGACCAAAACTATACTGTAGAATACGGAATATACAAATTAATGTATACGGAAAACGCAGTTGGAAGTTACGATGTCAATACTGGAATATTATCTTTTTCTGGAACTGATATCAGTACCGAAAGTACATTATCTGCGGACGTGACAATCCAAGGGGATAATCTGATAGTTACATTAACACATTCTGAATTTCCAGACTGTCCGGCAGGGACAACCTTTGAATTTGAACCAGTTCAACCATGATAGAAATATTAGTGAGGGAGTTTTTATAAATTACATTAAAGGCAGCGATATTTTAACAATTAATCCATGAGGAGAGTTTTTTATAAAGTGTATTATACCATGATGGACCTTCACAATCTGCTGCACGATTTTAAGACCCAAGCCATGATCTATGCTTATGTTTTCTTCTTGCGTACTGGATATAGGAGTTGCGTTATTCAGTGAATCAAGACGCGAATCACTTATTCCGCATCCCGTATCAATGATTGTAAAAATGCAAGTATCAACATCCGACTCAATATCCAATTCAACATAGAGTGTTATTTTACACCCTACGCGATTGTGTACGATGCTATTGTTTATCAGATTGCTTAACATTCGATGCAATAAAGAATCATCACCATTTAAAAGAATTAACCTGTCTGCATTATCCGTTGAAATTTCCAGTTCATATTGTTCCGGTAATTCATTTAAAAACTCACTTGCAACCTGCCTTGCCAATTCTACAGCATTAACTGACTTTTTCTTTAAGGGATACATGGAATATTCCAATTTCGTAGTCAAGTTCAGGTCCGCAATAAGCGCTCGGAGATTTTCACTCTTTTGGCGTATTGACTTTGCTTGTTTTCGTGTAGAAAGTGGTAAGTTTAAATCGTCCTCAATTTCACAGGCATAACCGAAAATAACAGAAAGCGGCGTGCGGATATCATGGGATATTCCACGTATCCATTCGGCCCGCGTGTCGTCTTTTTTTATAAGGTATTCACCGGCACGATTTAATCCGGCGTTGATTTCTGCTAATTCGCCTTTTTCTTCCAGATGAAATTCTTTTCCACGCGAAAGTGATTGAATACCGTTTAAAATAGGTTCCATTGATTTTTCTATCCGGCGTGCGTTGCGTATAAACAGGTAAACCATCAAAAGAATATTTATAATAAACGCAATGATAATTCCAATACATAGTGGCCATATATAGGCTGTATTTGTTGAAATATAGTGATTGGAAACACTTCCGGGAATAAAACCAATTACCAAAAGACCGTCAGGGCGTTTCCAGATGTTTACCGGATAATCGTCCAAATACCAACGGCTGAACATTGCTATATCCGTTGCGGTATATTTTCGCGGAAGTTTTTCGGGGAGAGCTTCTTCCCATATAACAGCGCCGTCGTCGTTTAATACCATTGCCCAGGCATTGGAAGCATGCAATGTTTCAAGTGCCTGCGTATCTGCAGCCAGTTTCCCGTCTTCAAAAACGATATGGCTGGAAAAATCCTCGATTGGGAAATTGGAATCGGCTGCACCACTTAGATAAGCGATAATGAAAAAGCTGCCTAACAATAATAAATTGACGGCAAAGAATAGCGTAATAATTCCAATTGTGGAAAAGATATAGCGGCGAAAAAATCGTTCTATTGTGTTCATTATTTTGTCCCCTTAATATTAAGTCGATATCCCACACCTTTAATTGTGATAAGTGAAACCGGTTTTGACGGGTTTTCTTCAATCTTTTCCCGTAGATGACGGATATGTGTTGATAGTGTACTTTCATATCCCTGCCAAAACTCACCGCATACCGCCCCGCATAAGGAGCCTGTCGTTACAATGCGTCCTGCGTTTTCGGCAAGTTTTTCTAATAGTGTTAATTCTTTTCCTGTTAGAGAAAATTGATTTTCGCCACGCTTAACTTCCGCTTTTTCCAGATCGATCGTAGCTGCTTCCAAATATATTTTTCGTTCTTTTTGTGGATAAGTCCGGTTTAAGATCACCTGTACTCGTAGTAATAACTCTTTGGGATGAAATGGCTTTACCAGGTAATCATCAGCTCCGTTTTCAAATCCTGTTACCCGGTCTTCGGCCTCTCCGCGGGCTGTCAGTAAGAGAATGGGAATATTACTCGTTTCACGCATTTCTTTTAATACGGATAGCCCATCCATTCCAGGCATCATAATATCAAGAACTATCATATCCGGTTGCCGGTCTTTCCATATCTTTAATGCTTCTCTGCCGGAAGCAGCAGTTAAAATATTAGTAAATCCGGCGCGTTCAAAGATAGATCGTATCATTTCCAATAAATCAATTTCGTCATCCACAACAAGGATTGTTCTGTGTTTCATATGACGCCTCCTCTTTCTGTTTATGCTATCATATTCACTAATGCCACAGCATAATGCGATTTCATCAGGGATTGCACGGCAATTCTTGTAGCGCAAGCTGCTGAACCTGCGCTTATTATAC
>CAMWKB010000049.1 GCA_947174705.1 uncultured Lachnospiraceae bacterium | reverse complement strand
TGAACTAAAATAAAATGCGCCCATCGGACCGTATGGTCTGATGGGCGTACTTTTATCATATAATAGGTTATTGTGCTTGGCGATAAAGCGCATCTATGATATAATTAAAAAACATAGAATTGCTAAATTATAGCAAACAGAAAGGTAAAGGGTGGTTAATATGAATTCAAAAATCAGTGAAGCAATCGAGTATTTGTTAAAACAGGATTTAGCAAATATGCCAGCCGGCAAATATCCGGTTAATGATGATTTTTATTACATGGTGCAGGAATATACTTCAAGAGCTGAAGCGGACTGCCATTTGGAATCACATCAGAAATATGTGGATATTCAATGGCTTATCAGTGGCGTAGAGGCTATTGACTGCACAAGCGTTGAGGGATTAGAGGTAGAGAAAGAGTACAATCCTGAAAAGGACGTAACTTTCTGGAAAGAACCGGCAGAAATGATGAGATGCGTGTTAAGCGGCGGCAGTTACGTTATCCTGCTTCCGGAAAATGCACATAAACCATGTATCGCAGTTGGCGAACCTGCTCCTGTTAAAAAGGTTGTTGCTAAAGTTAAGATTGCTTAATAAGCTCAATCATACCCATCGCCGCACCAGACAGAAACACAACCTCCCGTCCCCCAAGTGCCGGGGCGGGAGTCGGTGTATCTATGGCAAGGAAACCATCTGACACAAGTGTCATATAATCTTTTTCAAAATCATCAGTTTCATAACATATATGGTAGGGACTGTTTTTAAATCTCTTCATAAGCCCGGAAACAACCGAGTCCTCAGCGGCTGGGGAAACCAATTCTATACAGTAGCCGTCTTTTTCCATAAAGCATATATTTACCTTGCGTATATCATCATAAACCGTGTTTTGCGTAATCTTATATCCCAATTTTTCAAAAGAACTGATTGCAGCATCTATTTTTTTTACAAGATAGCCGATGTGATGTACTTTTAATGTCATATAGATACCTCCTGAAGTCAGATAACTTTCAGATTGAAAAATCTTTGATTCTTCAATCTTTATATTGTTGATAAATGTGCTGAAATTGTGTATATTAGTTATAGTTGGCATTTTATTGTTAAAATTTGTATTTATATAATTTCAATTGAAAATATTATATTTTAATGAGCTGATTTTATCAAGCGGCGGAGGAAGAATTTTGGAAAAAAAGTTTAAGGCGCTGACCTTTATAAGTGTCTTGATTTTTGTCGTGCTAATGCTGCCAGTTGTGTATTTATCGTTTGTAAACAGGGCAACAGGGGATGACTACGGATATGCCATATATACAAGGGCGGCATGGATGGGAACGCATTCGATTATAGAGCTTTTGAAGGCTTCATGGCGGACAATCATTCAGTCATATTACAGCTTTCAGGGAACGTGGTTCAGTCTCTTTTTATTTACAATACAGCCTGAGGTGTTTAGCGACGGCGGCTATGTTATAGTGGTATTTCTGATGCTGTTTGTCTGGGTTGGAAGCACGTTTTATTTGTTTAAGACAATACTATGCCGGGGAATGGCTTTGGATAAATGGAGCTGCCTGCTTATTACGCTCTGGTTTATGATAATAAATATAGAATTTATTCCGTCAACGAGGTCCGCGATATTTTGGTTTAACGGCGGCGTCCACTATATGCTGCCTTTTGCGATGTGTCAGTTGGTTACGGCGTGGCTGATTAGGTTTGGAAAGGAATATAAGGAGACTACGTTTGTAGGTATCTTAATTTTCATGTCAATGCTTGGCGGCTCTAATTATCAGGCTGCGCTGTTTGCGTTGATTGTAGCCTGTTATACGCTTATAGCAGCGTGGTTTCTTAAAAAGGACAAGCGGATTTTTACACTGGTCATCCCGATTATTACAGAACTCACCGGTCTGATTGTAAGTATGAAGTCTCCGGGAAACAGGGTGCGCGCTGGCGGAGATTTTGGTTTTTCCTTTTCCAAAGGAATTAGGACTATAGGGTTGTCATTTCTGTATGGCATTAAGGATATTGGCACGTATATAAAAGAAAGACCGCTTATATTTGCGGGACTGATATTTTTGTTTGTTATTTTTGTCACAATCTTTTGCATGAAGGAAGAAGCTTTTCATTTTGAGCATCCGGTCTGGCTTTCACTTATGCTGTTTTGCCTGTACAGTGCAATGCAGGCACCGGCCATTTATGCGGATGTGGAGGTTTCCGGCGGAGTGCCGAATACGAATTTTCAGGTCTTTTTGCTGATGGCTTCGGGGCTTCTTCTTATAATCGCAGAGAGACTTTCGGTAAGGTTAAAACTTATTTGGAAAAAGGACGCCGTTAAAAACACTTTGAAGATGATCGCTATCCCGGCTGCATTTATTTGTCTTGTAATAGTAGCTGCAGGGCGTAGTAATATAAAGACAAGCACGTCTTTTGTTTCGCTTGAGTATATAACGAGCGGACAGGCTGCGGATTATAAGTCGCAGATGGATTTACAGACAAAGCTCATGGAGGATGAGAGCACGCAGGATGTGATTGTACCATTTATTAACGACGTACAGGGTCCGCTTATGCATATGCCGGTTACAGATGATCCAAATGTCTTTACAAATTACGCAACAAGGGAATTTTACGGGAAAAGAAGTGTGGTGGCAATGGACAGACCGGAGTGGATTAGGCTGTATGGCGCACTGTGGGATGTGGAAGCGGCCAATTAGTATACAGCGTGGAGAAAGGCGCGAATTAGAATGAACAAGATAAAGACGCTCTATGATAAGTATAAAGATTTCATAATGGAAGTCATTCATTTTGGAATAGTGGGTGTTATTAATACAGCGATGGGCTGGGCAATCATGGCGGTTTTGTATAACCTCATCCATATGAATTACTGGCTTTCAACGGGTATTTCGTATTTTATAGGAAGCGTTTTTTCTTATCATGCGAATGCCAAACTGACCTTTAAAGTAGAAGAACGGGATAAGTGGCTGCCTTGGCGGTTTGCAATTAATATAATAGTTTGTTATCTGATTGCTTACGGAGTGGCGCAGCCGTTAGTACAGCACGTGCTTGTGTCGCAGCCTGTGGTTATTGTGGATAATGTAGCGATGATAGTCGGGATGTGCCTGTTTGTGGGCTTGAATTTCTTTGGGCAGAAGTTATTTGTATTTAGGAAAAAGACGGTTGTTAAAGAAAAAGAAGAAGTCTGAGGGTGAAAAAATGAGGGAATTAACGCAGAAAAAGTGGTTTCTGTGGCTGACTAAATACTGGTTCATATTTCCGATTGCAGGATTTCTGATTTTTGAGGGCGGAGTTTTTTTCTATTTTGGTGAAAAAAGTTATATTGCCGTGCATGATAACATGGATTTGTTTATTGCCCAGTTTAGGATGCTGCAAAATACAAATTCTTTTTGGAAACATGGCGTAGATGTGCCATTCCTTGGCGGAATCAGCAGAGATAATCTTCCTTCGGAGTTATCGCTTTACAGCCTGCTTTATATGATTTTTCCAACATATACGGCGTATATACTTGGTCTGCTTATCAAGGTTGTGATTGCAATAGTGTCTTTTAAGCTTCTTATACGGGAGCTTTACCCTGAAAAGTATGCCGATTATCGCCCGATAGTTTATATGGTGGGGTTTGTGTATGGGATTTTAAATCTTTTTCCCGCATACGGTTTTGCGTTTGCATCTATGCCGCTTGCGGCATACTTATTGATCAGAATATACAGAAAACCGTCGAAACTGCTTTACGTGGCGATATTTTTCTATCCGCTTGTATCATACTTTTCATACATGGGTATCTTTATTCTGGGTTATATCGTAATTGCGATTATCTGGCTCTCTATTAAGGATAAAAAACCGGTGTGGCGACTGATAATAGCACTTGTTATTCTTGCACTTGGGTATGTTGTATGCGAATACCGCTTATTCAGCCAGATGTTACTAAACGACGAAGTTACGATACGCTCAAGTATTGTAAATGCGGATTTATCTGTAAAAGAGGTGCTTGGTGAAATTGTCACCGTATGGAAAGAGGGAATTTTTCATGCGGACGGCGTGCATACTAAGCTGGTACTACCGCTTTGCATAGTCTATTTTGCTATAAACAACGTATGTTATTTGGTTAAAAAACAGCCAAAGCAGATTTTGCATGATAGATTTAACTTTGTAATGCTTTTTATAGTGTTTAACAGTGTGGTATACGGTTTGTATGATTTTGCGCCTGTAAGAAACTTGTTTGAGACTCTTATACCGCAGCTTCAGGGATTACAGTTTAACCGTACGATTTTCTTTAATCCGTTTCTATGGTATGCGGCGTTGTTTTTGATTTTAGTAAGACTGTATGATATGGGTATCTGGCAAATGTGGGCGGCAAATATTGTTGTATGCTTGGCAGCGCTTGTGGTTATTACGACGTCAACCAGATATAATGATATATATAACACGTGTTATTATCGTGCATACGAATATTTTCATGGTACAGAGGTGGATGCGCTTGACTATGAGCAGTTTTATGCGGTAGATTTATTTACAGAGATTAAGGAAAAGATTGACTATCAGGGAGAATGGTCTGTAGCATACGGTATGCATCCTGCGGTGCTCGAATATAACGACATAGCGACGCTGGACGGATATCTTGGCTTTTACTCACAGCAGTATAAAGAGGATTTCAGGAAGGTAATAGCGCCTGCATTGGAGCGGGTGGAGGAAACCAGAATCTATTACGATGATTGGGGCGCGAGAGCTTACTTGTATTCCGGAACCGATTTAAGTATAGTAAATGCAAGCAAGACTATATATGCAACTGATTATGATATTTATATTGACGCCGAAAGCCTTGAAGCGCTTGGCGGTAAATATATTTTTTCAAGAATAAATATAAGCAACGCGGACGAGGCCGGACTGGTTCTTATAGACAGCTATATGTCTGCGGATGAAAGTTACACAATTTATTTATATGAATTAAAGACAAAATCGAGGAAAGAGGAATAAGAAAATGCCGATCAGAGTACACAATTTTGCGGGAGTTTTGGGATGGAATGCAAGGAAGTATATACCTAAGTTAGCCAGCGCAAGCTATTTAAAACTGCAGTTTATAACAAGGAGGCGGCAACAGCGGAAATTTATAGACTATTTTTATGAGCAGAAGGAAATTCCGCAGCCGATTGTGGTGAATCTGGAGACAATAAACCGCTGTAACAGTACATGTGAATTTTGTACCGCTAATATACATGCGGAAAAACGTCCATTTATGAGAATGCCCGATGAATTATACTACTCTATTATCGACCAGCTCAGTGATTGGGGATATAAGGGGCATCTGACCTTGTATGGAAATAACGAGCCCTGGCTGGATAAAAGGATTGTGGAATTTCATAAGTATGCAAGAGAAAAACTTCCGGATGCATTTATTTTTATGTCAACCAATGGGCTGCTTCTGGATATAAATAAAGTAAAATCCATTGTGCCATACGTAAACCAGCTTATAATCAATAATTATTGTCTGGATATGAAGCTGCATGAAAATATTCAGAAGATATATAGATATGTGAAAAAGCACCCTGAAGAATTTAAGGATGTGGATATTTTAATACAGATCCGCTACCTGAAAGAGGTATTGACAAACCGGGCAGGAAGTGCGCCGAATAAGAAGTCAAAGGGTAAGATAATCAAAGAGACCTGTCTTATGCCTTTCACCGATATGTGGATTATGCCAAACGGTAAGCTGGGCATATGCTGCTGCGATAATTTTGAAGTGACTAATCTGGCTGATTTGCATGAAGTGCCTTTAAAGGATGGATGGAACAGTGAGCCTTATAAACAATTGAGAGACGGCGTAAAATACGGCAGGCAGGGATATAATTTCTGTAAAAATTGTGATTTTATTGATGCCGGACTTAGGATGGATGCTGTGAATGATGTTTTGAAGCACCATGAAAAGATGCATGGGGCGAGACAGTCGGTCTTTAAAAAATAAGAGGTAAACGAATGATTAGTGATTTCAAAAGAAAAAAAGTACGATGGATAGTCATAGGGGTTGTTTGTGTTGCGGTGATTGTGATTGTTGCGGCAGTGTTGTATGGAAGTTTGAGCGGAAAAGCTTCTGATGAGCAATACACACAACGAGCAGAAAGTAATATGGGTGAAGATTCATTGAATGAAATTCGGTTTCAAGAGGCGGCGGATGGTGAAGACTTGGTAACGGATTTAGGACCGATGGTGCAGGGAGATGATGGATGGGTGGAACAGCCGATGAATGAGGACACTGTTTCCGAATTATCCCATGAGGATGAAACGAAAGATATAGATATATCAGATATTCTTAAAGACAAAACCCTGTCTATCCTTGGGGATAGTATTTCGACTTACGAAGGCTGGATACCGGATGAATATGCAGTCTTTTTCCCGATGAGTGGTGAAGTCGAGGATGTGGACGACACATGGTGGAAGCTGTTTATGGATGATGCAGGGATGCAGTTTTGTGCCAATAGCTCAAGCTCCGGAAGTACATGCGTGGGCGATTCACTGAGTATTGATGACCCTAAGTTCGCCTGCAGTAATTACAGGATTGATGATTTAATTGGAAAAGGCGGCGCTTATCCTGATGTAATCATAGTTTATATGGGAACTAATGACTGTCTTACGAACGTTCCTATCGGAGAAAATGATGGTACGCTGCCTGTGGAAGAAGGCGTGATTAAAAATTTCAGTGACGCCTATACTCTGATTCTGGATAAACTGGAATCTCAATATCCCGGAGCACAGATTTACTGCTGCACTTTAACGCAGATAGGCAGTTGGGGAAGCGGCGACAAGCCGTTCGTAACCTTTGAAAATTCCAAAGGCTTAACTTCCGAAGATTACAGCAGACAAATCGAAACAATTGCCTCAAATCGAGGTTTAACTTCAATAGATTTATACAATTGCGGCATAACCGAAAACAATATGTACAAATATGTCACCGACGGCGTACACCTAAACACAGAGGGCATGAAACTGGTACGTGATTCTGTTGAATCTGCCATTATATCCTCTTCCTACTGATAGATACTGCATTTTGCTTAGAATCGCAATTACTTATTTCATCCAATACCAAGAAGCCAGGTACATAAAATAATAGCCAGGGGTGAGTTGCCACCGCATCCGAACCCCTGACTTTTATTTTATGTACCTGGCTTCGTTATTTAGTCCAAAAGTACGCGCGCTTCTATTTACTCCCTTCGTGATACTCCTTCTCAGTATTCACGCTCCATATATTATCCTTATTACTTACGCCGTTTACAATATTCTTAACGGTTTCAAAAGAAGTCATCATAGAGTGGTCAATGTTATTGTAGCGGTGCTGTCCGTTACGACCTACGCAATATAGATTGTCAATCGTTTTAAGATAATTTACCAAAGTATCAATATGCTTGTAGGTATCAAAATATGCCGGATAAGCCTTCTTCACTCTTTCTACATGTGAGTCCATTACATCCTTAGGACTGTCGATAAGCCCCATTTTAAGAATTTCGTGGACAGCGAACTTAGTAAATTTTTCATCAGACATTGTCCAGTATTTATCGCCTTCGTCTACAAAATATTCAAGACCAATCCATACCGTATTCTTCAAATCTTTTATCATATAAGGTGACCAGTTGTTGTATATCTGGAAGCGTCCCAGTTTAACAGAGCGGTCATGGACATAAATCCAGCAGTCCGGAACAATATTATTTATGGTTTTAATATTGGTCTTATTTTTAAGATTAAGCTTAGGAAGCAGTATACCGACAGTCATATAATCACGGTATGGCAGGCCTTTAGCAATTTCAGCAGGCTTCTTAGGTACATCATTCATGCCGCCGACTAAGTCTTTAAGCGGCATGGATGAGATAAAAACATCCCCCTCTACGGTTACTTTCTCACCATTGGTTTCATAAGTAAGGGAAGTGATATGATTGTTCTCATCCTTATGCAGGTTTACTACTTTGCAGTTTTTAAGTATATTACCGCCCAGTTTCTGAATTTCCTCAGCAGTTACGTCCCACAACTGACCGGGACCGAGCTTAGGATAACTGAATTCTTCAATAAGTGACGTTTCAACCTTGCGGTTTTTCTTTCCGGGAAGCATTTTGCCGAATATATCTTTGATAATTGCGGCTACAGACAGACCCTTTGCGCGTTGTGCGCCCCAGTCCGGAGCAATCTGGCTGGGATGCCTGCCCCAGAGATTCTCAGTATAATTTTCAAAGAACATGGAGTATAATTTCCTGCCAAAACGGTTTATATAGAAATCCTCAAGGGATTTTTCCTTACGCTTATGCAAAATTGCGGCAAGATAGCTGAAACCAGCCTGAATTGTAGTAATGAGCCCCATATTCTTAAAAGTTTCAAATTTCATGGAAATGGGATAGTCAAAAAACTTTTTATTAAAATAAATACGTGAAACCCTGTGCCTGCGCAACATTACCCTGTCAACCTTCTCAGGGTCCGGACCACCGGCTGTCAGTGTCATCTTGCGGTCTAAAATGATATCGTCGTAAGTCGGCGCCCCCTGCAGCGGAAGCATATTGTTCCACCACTCGTTGACCTCCGGCACCTTGGAGAAAAAGCGATGCCCGCCCATATCCATACGGTTGCCCTTGTAATTTACGGTTTTAGAAATTCCGCCCATAGCTTCGCTTTCTTCTAAAACTGTAACCTCGTATTCCTTACTTTGTTTTAACAATTCGTAAGCGGCAGTCAGACCTGCGGGTCCGGCGCCTATAATATATGCTTTTTTCATGAAAATTCCTCTCCGTAATTAGAATAAAAGAATTTATTCTTTCAATTTATATATTTTATCATGTTTGTCGATTATTGTACAGACGTTCGCTGAAAAGAGGAATGCTTTATCTGCCTTTTAAAGATTCAATCTCAGCACGAAGCTGTTGGATAGTATTTTCCTGCTCGGCAATGATATCATTTAAGCATTGCATATCAAGATAATATTCCTCGCGGTCTTGGCATACCTTGCGTATCCAATATTCCGAGTTCATATGGTAAATTGTCTGAGATGCTTCGTTTAAATACATGTTATCAGATGCTATCATTTTAAGATCCTCCCAAGTAGTTGCTTTAAAAAGAGAAGCCCACTTATCTATGTGATACTTCTTGTCAACATCTGTTGCCAAATCTATTTTAGATAAGTCTACCACACTCAGGGTCATTTTGTCACTATAAACATAGTTATTGTTAACATTAATTAGTTTATAAGTTGCATAAAATTCCGGACATTCTTTGAAAAGGGTATAGCCCAAAAAACCAATATGTATAACGGGTTTTATCTCTTTATACTTTTGACCGTGATTGAGTTGGTCAAATGAACGGCTCATATACAGGACCGAACGGTCGGGCCAGTTCAGTTCATTGGCTACCTGCATTTCGAGATTGATATGTGTATTATTATTTAAAATAACATTTATATCAAGCCGAACTTCTTTGTCCTTAATGGATTCGCCAAGGATTATACTATTGGTGATTTCAACAGAGCGGACTTCGCTTTCCTTAAGATGAAGAAGGGAACAGACTAACCCTCGTAAAACTTTGTTGTTGTACTGTAAGACAGCGCGAAACATGTAGTCATTAGTCATATTGTAGGGGATTTTTCCATGTGCATTCCAAAAAGATGATGTGTTTTGATTCATAGACATGTTTTCCTTTCACGATAAGACAGGATGTATATCCTGAGATTAGCTTGAGATTTGAGAATATAATGATTTTTTCGAAACGTGATATATCGCTAAAATGAAATGATGTACATAATATAGCATATTTATTTACGGTACGCAATAATGAATTTCAACTAATATAGACACAATATCCATTTTGCTGTAAAATAAACTAATAATGGAAATCTTTAGAAAGGACTCCCCCTCCGCGTATGATACAGATAATGGCATTTATTTTCTGGCTCTTGGTCATTCCGTTTTGCATAGGACTGATTCCCGCTAAATTCACACCGGAAGATAAAAGAAACCCAATTGTAACGTTGCTTGCCGGCTATCTTCTTATGTGGGCCGTATTCGAGGTTATTACGATTCCGGCGGTAATATGGATTCAGTATGATAACTTTTTATTTGTCCTAAGGTGGTTTATGATAGCGGCAATATTGCTTGCTGCGTCTGGAATCATCGCTTGGTACATGGACTGGAAAAAGATCGGGGGAATGAAGCCTTGGTTTGCCTTTTCTAATCTGAAATTATCTAAACTCAGCACAGAAGCTAAGATAGAATGGCTGCTATTTCTGGCGTTCGTGGGATTTCAGCTATATATGGCAATTACAAGGGCGTCTTTTGACGGAGATGACGCTTACTATGTAGTGGAGTCGCTTATGGCGCAGCAGAGTAATGCAATGTATAAAAATCTGCCCTACACCGGACGCTCCTCACCGCTTGACGTACGGCACGCACTGGCGGTCTTCCCTATCTGGATTGCATTTGTGGCGGTCAAGGCTGATATGCATGCAACAGTCGTGTCACATATGGTAATGCCGCTTATTCTGATACCGCTTAGCTATATGACATATTATGAGATTGCCAAGACGCTTTTTACAGTACCGGCAAAAGAATCAGTGGACAAGACTTGCAAAGATAATATTCCGGTTTTTATGATTATTATGGCACTGTTCCAGATGTTTGGAAACGTATCGATATATACAAATGAGACATTCTTTTTAACCAGGACATGGCAGGGAAAGTCGGTAGCGGCTAATCTCATAATCCCCATGATGTTCCTGTTACTCCTATGGCTTTTTAATGGTGAAAAAAAAGAAGAAAAAGGTCGCAGAGCAGGACTGTGGATAATGCTTGTCTGCTTAAACATGACAGCCGGCGTATGCAGTTCACTTGCGGTTTTCCTTATAGCAATCCTTCTTGGAGCAGCGGCGTTATGTCTTATGGTGGTAGAAAAAGACTGGAAAATTCCGGTGAAGCTGGGACTTACCTGTATTCCGAATCTGTTTTATGTAATACTATATTTGGTTCTGCGCCCAAACTTCGCAGGTTGAGAGAAAGGCATGGTTATTGGTATGTGGGGGATTTTTTTAGAGAGCGTAGTAATTTTTAAAAACTATGTGGGATATCATCAGAATAAATTCCTTTTTGGACTTTTTCTTTTTTTCCTATTGTATCTGTGGCTAAAAGAGGAGGATAAAAGGCTGCGGGCAATCTTTATTTATGCTCCGACGCTTATACTCATTGCTTTCTTTTGTCCGTTATTCCGCAAGGTATTTGTCAGAATCTTTGATGATTCGGAGACATACTACCGGCTTTTGTGGCTTATTCCGATGAGCATGGTTAGCGCTTACGGAGCATTAAAGCTGTGCGCTAAGCGTAGAAAACTCATGCTTGTTTTGATGAGCATTGCAATCATTGCCTGTGGCAGTTTTGTGTATAGCAGTGAACATATAACCAAGGCGGAAAACATGTATCATCTCCCGCAGGAAGCTATAGAAGTGGCGGAATTGCTTGACCCGGAAGAAGGTCGCGTGATGGCGCTGGTACCTGCGGATTTAATCTATTATATAAGACAGTATTCCAGCAATATCAGTATGCCCTATGGCAGAGAGATGTTGATTGCAAGATGGGATTACTATAATGCCATGTATGAGGCAATGGAAGGGGTAGAAGTTATAGAAACTTCAACTTTTGTCGGACTTACAAGGGATTATGCCTGCAATTATGTGGTTTTAAAGAAGGAGCGAAAATTACAGGAGCCGCTGACTGACTATGGCTTTATATTATATGCACAGACGGATAATTATGTAATTTATCAAGATACGGAAATGGAGCTCGGAAGTAAATATGCTGTTTAATTCATATATATTTATATTTCTGTTTTTTCCTATATGTTTAATAGGCTATTATGGCTTTGTTCATTTTAAGAAAAAAGAGCTGGCACAGCTTTTTCTGGTTCTGATGTCTTTTTGGTTCTATGGATATTTTCAGATAAATTATCTGCTCATTATGATACTCAGTATTGTCGGGAATTATATTTTTCACAGGCTCTTATCGCGCAGGGCGTTAAAAGGTACGCTCGTTCTTGCGGTTGCTGCCAATTTAGGCGTACTCTTCTACTTCAAATACTTTGATTTTTTTATAACAAATATAAATGCGGTGTTTGGTACTTCGTTTTTGTTAAGGCATATACTTTTGCCGCTGGGCATCAGTTTCTTTACTTTTCAGCAAATCGGCTTTATTGTTGATACTTACCGGGGGGAAATAAAAAACTGTAATCTGCTTTCATATGCGCTTTTCGTGGCATTTTTCCCACAGCTTATAGCCGGACCCATTGTAAACCAATCCGAAATGATTTCGCAGTTTGACGATATGACGGAGAAAAAGTTTGACTGCGAATCATTCTATAGAGGCCTTATTCTGTTTATATTGGGTCTGTTTAAAAAGGTTATTCTGGCGGATACCTTAGGGGCCGGTGTGGATTATGGATATTCGCATATAGAGCTTCTCGGGCGCATGGATTCAGTCTTTGTGATAGTCTTCTATTCACTGCAGCTTTATTTTGATTTCAGCGGATACTGCGATATGGCAAAGGGTATAGGGTCTATGCTTGGAATTGAACTGCCAATCAACTTTAACTCGCCGTATAAAGCGGTTAATATTGTGGATTTTTGGAAAAGGTGGCATATCACGCTGAATCGCTTTTTTACAAAATATGTGTATATACCGCTTGGCGGAAACCGCAAGGGAAGCGTGAGAATGTATGTGAATCTTCTTATTGTGTTTCTGCTTAGCGGAATCTGGCATGGAGCGGGATGGAATTTCATTGTATGGGGTATGATGCACGGAGTGCTGTATGTAATTACCCGATGGTGGCAGAGAATACGTAATAGCGAAGGGATTCGGCGGGGGGACGAGTTCGACGAACATAAACAAAAACGTCGCTTACCGAATGTGGTGTCAAGAATTGGTTTGTTTATTTATGTTAGCGTGGCGTGGGTTTATTTTAGGGCGGCGGATTTGGCGCAGGGGAATAAGATGCTTGGAGTTGTGCTGCATGGAGGGCATGGCGGTCTGTCAAGGGATTTAGCGGGAGAAGTCCGGTTGGATGAGTTCTGGTATGTGCTTAAGGTGATGCATTTGGATGGAATGAAAGCCAGTCAGTATATTATTATGATAGTTATGCTCGTGTTAGGGCTTGTGTTTGCTATGGTTACGCCCAACGCTTCTGAGGTGGCACAGAAATCCAGAGGTAAGGTGCTTTCTTGTGTGTTGCTTGGAGGAATATTTGTGTGGTGTGTGCTGTCTTTTTCACAGGTCAGTACATTTTTGTATTTTAATTTTTAATTTATATTTCATATTTGGATTTGGAAAAATGTCATTGACAAATCAAGGAGAACAGCTTAAGATATTTAAAAAGGAAATGTGGTTTTGTGCCGTACAGCTTTTAGCTCATGCGGGGTACTACGTTTCTTTTTTTATGTCTATAATGTCATATAAGTATTTCTTTCCGTCGTAAGCATGCCTGATAATCATTCTGCCTTGAAAATAATTCTTTCCAATGACATTTCGCTAAAAAGGCTTGTTGAATGAAACAATTTAAATCCTTCAAAAAACAGTATCTCTAGCATATTCATGTGCCAAGCTTTCTAAATAACAATCCTTAATTTCTGTGTACTTTGCTTTCAGGTTTTCATAAACCGACATAGAATTGCTACCGCCATAAAACCATTGATTTTCGTAAAAGAAATTCATATCCATACTAAGATGCCTGCATATATTTTTTGTAGAATCTGAAATACCATTTTCACCAGCATCAGAGTTACTGATTATATTTAAAAACTTCACAATACTATGTTCTTTTGTATAACAACAGTGCTTCAATATTGTATTTACCTCATTCCAATCAATTTCCACCAGATCTTGAAGATGCGGATATATACATTGTTTTAATAATTCCTTTGTTTTATCATCCATATTTGATGGTTTGAAAAAGGTAATTATAATCTTTAAAGGAATATCATTAGTGTCGCTGAATGCACTGCCATCTGAATTGCAATACCACATTTTAATGGTCCGATCGGTTTTTTTATCTTCTAACCGGTCAAATATCATACGTATTTCAGAACGAATTTTTTGTTCAAATGATGTCAAGTCCCTTGAACAAAATCCTCTGATTAGTTCATCGTTCTGCGTGATACTGCAATGAATTTGAAGCAACGCTCCATATTCATAAAAATCAGAAATAATAATATCATAACTGCCATTTATCGGTATGTAATTTTTCTTTACTTCAAAAACAGGTGTTATTCTATTTTCCAAATCTTTTTTATTTCTTTTCTCTTTTCTATTTCTTATCTTACTATTCCACCATACAAAAATATCAAATGCCACTATCAACAAAAAAATACCAAGTACAAAATATTTCATTTGAAACCACCTCTTAGTAAATTGCTGCTTTGCTTCTTCCTGCCATTCCAGTATAGCATATTGTTTATAATTGTGTTATCATTTCCATAACCGCTTATTTCTGTAACGAAGCAAACATTATTTTACAACGAGGTTTGAATAATGCGTAAATATAAGAAAGCAGTCTCAATTACATTATGTACTATCGCTTTATTTCTGCTGGCCATAATGGGAACAGTACTCTACGTGGACCCCTTTTTCCAGTATCATGCCCCCCTTGAGAATTTTCCATATCTGGTGGACAACCAGCTCAGCCAAAATCCGGGAATGGCTAAGAATATGACCTACGACAGTGTGATTCTTGGCTCTTCTATGACGGTGAATTTTAATACTAATTGGTTTAACGAGCAGCTTGGACTGAATACCATCAAGTTAAGCTACAGCGGAGCGTATCCGAAGGACCAGGCAAATATTATGGATATTATTTTTAAAAGTGACAATGAGGTGAAAGCGGTATTTCTCGGGGTTGATGTTATGACCTATACAGGCGGTGTGGATGAGACAAAATATCCGATACCGGGATATCTGTATGACGATAATTATATAAATGATATTCAGTATATTTTTAATAAGGATGTGTTCCTTAATTATATTTTGCGTCCGCTTGCAGACCCTGATAAGACAGATCTTGCGACTGTATATTCAAGCTGGTGGACTGACGAGTATTATAATAAACAGTGGGTCATGCACAATTACGAACCGTCGCAGACGGTAGAGGCAGAAACGCCTGAAGACGCGTATATTGAGAATCTGAAATTGAATCTGGATACTAATATCTGTCCGTATATTGAGAATAATACGGATACTACATTTTATATATTTTTCCCGCCATACAGCATTTTGTACTGGAATGATGTAATTTGTGAAAATCATCTTGAGGCTACAATGGCGGAATATCAATATATTGCAGACAGGATGCTTGAATACGATAATGTCAGACTCTTTTTCTTCCCGGATCAGGAATGGATAGTGACGGACCTTAATAATTATGCGGATTATACCCACTATCATAAAGATATTAATTATTTTATGACTAAGTGCTTTGCAGACGGTACTTGTGAGATAAGCTCCGGGGAAAAAATGAAGCAGGCGCTTAAGGATGTGCGCCTGCTCATTGATAGGTTTGATTTTGACGAATTATTTTCCCACGAATATTAATCTGCCGATTTAGTTTGCAGTATACACTCTATAAAGCGGTTTGCGAGCAGTTTCCTGCCCTCGTCGTTAAAGTGCATATAGTCTGTCATGTAATCACGATAATTATCTTCGTTGATAGAACCATAGAAGTTATCAATCCATGAAACGCTGCAGTCACCGGTTACATCCAGTTCTTTTTGCAGATAATGGCTGATAGTTCCATGACCTAAATCTGAGCGGTCTCCATTCTGGAAGTTACCCTCATCATTAATGCTAAAACAGAATGTGTGCGACATAACGACGATTCTTATAAAAGGATAAGCCTCCTGAATATCGGTAATTGCCTTGCGCAGAGCTCCTGTATAAGCAACGATTGAATATGGATCGTTCGGATCATCGCTTGGCCTTTTTTCAATATAATCGATTGCATCATACATAATGCAGAGAATGTCAACCGTATTCATGTCCAGATTTTCTAACATTTCCACAGTCGGAACAAAATCAGGATCGTAGCTATAGTATGCAGCAGTCATAGTCTGTGTGAAGTCCCGGCTGCATATTGCTTTGGCAAGATATGAAAGACTGAATGAATCCATCCAGTATCCGTCGTTGTAGTTTTCATAAGCCGCACTTACGGTAGAGCCTGTAAAAGAGCCATTATAGATTTTGATTGTATCGGGATTTGGCGCATTTGCAGCAATCATTTCAGCAAGACCGTTATCCTGTCCTTTTGGCATAGATAAGGGGTCATTGCCAAGGAAGAGAATTGTGGTTAAGCCGTCGTCAGCATGCCCTTCGAGCTTGTCCGGTGCAAGTGGAATTATGCTATCTAAGGTTTCTACGTCAAAATCCGTTGATACGAAGTTTGGATCGTAGTCTGAGGGCACGCCTTTATTCCATTTATAAATTTTATAAGCACAGACTATAAATATAATTACTATAGCGGCTATAAGCACGATATGCATTACCATTGCCGTGGAAAAACCTGCCTTATCATTAAAAAGTCCGGGCTTCTCATTTTGCATTTCTTTTCGTTTCCGTTCCGGAATTTTTGTATTGTTTATCATATTGAAAACCATGCCTTTCTTTAAATGCGGTACGAAGAATGCCCGTATTTTGGGCATTCTTTGATGTGAGACTTAGTACTTCTTAGCGAAACAGCCCTTGCTGTGAGCTTTAGAAGTACTTCTCACACTATTTTAGCATAACCCTGTATTTTTTGCGACCCTAATAATGCATGTAGCTGATATTCATATCAACGTTCCCCTGGATGCCGCTGACTCTGCCCTTGGAAGAATACTGCCACATATCATATCTGGTTGCTGTGTACGTGGGCGCACTTGCATACTGTGCCAGCCAGATCTTATAGCCGGTCAGACTGCCTGTGTTGATCTTCTCGTTAAACCACGTCTTATTCGCGTAGATACCCGCGGAGAACCCTGAATTTTGTACCGTCGCACAGAATGCTTTACATACGGCGGTTCTCACATCCCTGCTGACACCGTCCCCGCGTCCGCCGCTGCCTTCCACATCTATGAAAATCGGGTAATCCAGTCCATATCCACTGGCAAGGCTCACTGCCATAGATGCTTCTTCTACTGCCTCTACCTCATTGACTGCCTGACTGAAAACATAGACTCCCACCTTAAGTCCCGCCGCCTTAGCTCCTTTGATGTTGCTCCTGAACTTCGGGTCCTCCACCAATACGCCGGTGGAATAGCCCCTGTAACCGCAGCGTATGATCACATAGGAAACGCCGGAATTTTTCACTGCATTCCAGTCGATACTGCCGTTGTGCTTGGACACATCGATTCCCATTGTACCGGAATTGGAAGACAGCTTGCCGTCACTCCCGAAAGTATACTTTGCACCCTGAATGACCTGCTCTCCCGTCACATAATTCCCGTTTTTATCATAGAAATAGACATGTCCATCTATGGTCTGCCATCCGGTATACTTATACTCAGACACCTTGGTCGATTTCTTATAGAAGGTATCTCTCTTATTATAATCATCGTAGACCGCTTCCTTATACTCGCCATCTGAACTTTTATAATACATCTGGTTGCCGTCTTTATCTTTCAGCTTGGCACCGCCGTCCACCGCTGCCTTCTTCACTTTAATCTCATAAACGGCGGAGACATCCTCCGACTCACTGTTTTTGCAGACCGCCCTGATCTTCACGGTGCCTTCTCCAACACCCGTGACTACACCTTTATCATCCACTTTCGCGATTTTCTCATCATCGCTGCTCCAGGTGACCTTGCCGCCCTTGGGATCTGTCTGTGCCGACAGCGTGACCGTCTTACCCACATACAACTCTTTGTCACCGCTTATGCTGATCTTCGTGTAGACGACATCTTCATCCTGATTTTTGTCTTTATCCTTGTCCTTATCTTTGTCCTGATCCTTGTCTTTATCTTTATCCTTATCTTTATCCTGATCCGCATCGTCCTTGTTATCGCTGTTCTCGTCGTCCTTGCCTTCATTCGGATCTTCCGGTTCGCTCACCGTCACGGAACAGGTCAGCTCCTGGATCATACTCCCCACTGCAACACGTGCAGTGATGGTCGCACTTCCCACACTTACCGCGGTGACATTTCCCTCGCTCACCGATGCCACGGAAGAGTCGCTGCTGCTCCAGTCCACCGTGTAGCGGAGGC
>CAMWKB010000048.1 GCA_947174705.1 uncultured Lachnospiraceae bacterium | reverse complement strand
GGATATTATTAATCAGGCACAGAAGTATGTACATATTATGACGCCTTATTTGATTCTAGACCAGCAGATGATAACGGCATTGACTTATGCCGCTAAGCGTGGTGTGGATGTAAAGCTGATACTGCCGCATATCCCTGATAAAGTGTATGCGTTTGCCCTTGCGAAAAGCCATTACCCGGAACTGCTTGATGCAGGCGTTTCCATTTATGAGTATACCCCCGGTTTTGTCCATGCAAAGGTATTTGTATGTGATGATTACAGGGCTGTTGTCGGAACTATTAACTTAGACTACCGGAGTCTTTATCACCATTTTGAATGTGCGGCGTATCTTCACAAAGTATCTGCAATCAACGATATTGAGGCAGATATTCAAAGCACTTTGAAAGAGTGTAAAAAGATAGAGCATACTGATGTAAAAAATGAAAAAATAAAGATGAAAGTGATGGGGCATGTATTAAAATTAGTGGCTCCACTTATGTAACGGAGGAAAATACTATGGAACCAGAAAAAAAGCAATATCTAAAATTGGGAATCACGATTTTTGGAAGTCTTTCCGCAACGATAATCTTTTTCTTTTTATTGTTTCGTTATCAGGAAATAAAGGCTTTTTTTGCGTTGATTTTATCAGCGCTCCAACCGGTTATTGTCGGAATTGCACTTGCCTATTTGCTGCGTCCGATTGCAAGGCGTATTGAAGGTATGTTTAGAAAAATGAAAGCATCACGTTTGGCAAGGCTGCTTTCCGTTCTGTTGACGATAATTTTAACATTCTGTGTATTGGGGTTATGCTGCGCTTTCATTTTGCCTCAACTTGTTCAGAGTGTCGGAAGCCTTGTAAAGGACCTGCCCGGACTTTTGGAAACCCAGCTTGATCGTATAAGCGCCTATTTGGAATCGGATGATGATACGGCAACGGTTGTTATGCAGATGATTGCATCTGTTGAAACTTCCCTGCTGGCATGGGTTAAAACAAATCTGTTTTCTACCGTTTCCACTGTTGCAACCTCTGTGTTGTCTGTTGGCTCCGCATTGGTCAACGTAGTGGTATCGATTATTGTGACTATTTATTTACTGCTTGACTGGGAACGATATCTGGCACAATGTAAGAAGCTGTTCTATGCAGTTAGTAAAAATCCACGCGTCAATAGTGCTGTTTCGGATGCCCTGCGCCAGACAAACCAGATTTTCAGCGGGTTTATTTCCGGTAAGCTGTTAGATTCTCTTATTGTCGGAATTATATGCTTTATTTGTCTTAGCATTATGAAAATGCCTTATGCAATGTTGATAAGCGTGATCGTGGGCGTAACTAATATTATTCCTATGTTTGGACCTTTTATCGGGGCGATTCCCAGCGCATTTTTAATTCTTCTGGTTTCCCCAACAAAATGCATTGCCTTTTTAGTCTTTATTGTGGTGCTGCAGCAGGTGGACGGAAATATCATAGGTCCCCGTATCCTTGGAAATTCCACAGGGCTTTCTGCTCTTTATGTGACGGTGGCGATGCTGCTGTTTGGAAAATTGCTTGGTTTTCTTGGAATGATCATCGGGGTGCCGCTGTTTGCAACGATTTATTACATAGTGAAGAGGCTGGCAGAGCATTCTTTGAAGAAGCAGAAGATGCCGGTGGAAACTGAGGAGTATATTGTGAGGGATGATAAAACGGCAAAATAATAGGCGTTATTATAAGAAAATCGTCGCACAGAATGAAGAACTGGAATATTAGAATATTAGGATATGAAAGGATAGATGATATGAAAAAAGTAAAAATTACAGTTTTGAAAACAACTTTAGATAAGGAGCTGGCAGAAGAATATGGGGCAGAAGGCCTGACTGCTTGTCCGATGATGAAGGAAGGACAGGTGTTTTATGCTGATTATGCGAAACCGGAAGGTCTTTGTGACGAAGCATGGAAGGCTATTTATCAATATGTGTTTGCATTAGCTCATGGAGCCGGAAATGATGTATTTTATTATGGTGATTGGATTCGTAAGCCGGGAGTTGCAATTTGCAGCTGCAACGATGGTTTAAGGCCTGTTATTTTTAAACTGGAGGCAACAGAAGAAATTTCTGAAATTGATTATACGCCTGTAAGATGATTTACATATGAGGTTAATTGATTATGAATAAAGAATGGTCTGAACTTAATAAAAAAATGCAAACACAAATTAGGAAGAAAGATACCTATGAAGAGGGTATTGATACTTTATTAGAGTTACGAAATCAGTTAATGGAAACCTTGACATCATTCTATGACGAATTAAGCAGAGAAGAATTTAATGCAATCCCCTTTATAAATGCAGACGGTTATCATAGCAAAACAATCGCTTATTCAATCTGGCATATATTTCGTATTGAAGATATAGTTGCACACACACTGATAAGCGAAGATGAACAAGTATTTTTTGCGGGAAATTATCAGGAACGTATCAATTCGCCTATAATAACAACAGGTAATGAACTTGTAAAACAACAGATTGCGGACTTTTCAAAGCAGCTTGATTTGAAGGAACTTTATTCATATATTTTTGAAGTGAAAGAAAGCACTGAGAAAATAATCAAAGACCTGTCTTATGCTGATTTGAAAAGGAAAGTATCTGAAGAAAGAAAAGAATACTTAAAATCGCTGCATGTAGTAAGCAATGATGAAAATGCAATCTGGTTGATAGATTATTGGTGCAATAAAGATATTCGTGGACTGATTCAGATGCCGTTTTCAAGGCATTGGATTATGCATGTAGAGGCAGGTTTGCGTATTAAAAATAAGGTGCATTTATAGGAATGATATTACTATGAAAAATTTTTGATATGCTTATAGTAATCTGGTATAATTAAGAATAAAAAGGAAAGTGACAGACCATAACGACAAAATTAGAAAAAAGGGGAGCAGTTACGCTTTTGATGCCGTCACAAGCATATAAAACTAAGGGGGTAAAGTTAAAATGACAGAGCAACAGTATCGGAAAGCCAATGGTTCAGTGTTTTTGATTATAATGGTAATTTTGGTGTATTTTTCGGTGTCTATGGTGTTGGCTATGGCAACATCCGGAACCAGGTTTAGGACTATTTTGCAGTTGGTTGTATCGCTTGCTGCAATAGTTGCAGCAGTGACCGGGTATGTAGCTAAACGTAATCAAAAGGCAGGTGGGATTATTATCCTGTTTTCTGCAACAATGGCGTATGTGGTGATACTGTTGGCGGGAAATGCAGATGGGACTTACGCATACGGATTTGCAGTCCTGTTTGCGGCTATGGCATATTTGAATCAGCGGATCATGATTGCCGGGAATGTCGTCATTCTGGCTGCTAATGTCATCCGGCTGTTTGTTAGGTTTAATAGTATGGATTCTGCAACACTTTCAAGTAATGTGTTGTCTCTTTTAGTGGTAGTGTTGATTTTCTGTGCGTCCATTCGTGTGACTAAGCTGTTGATCCAGTTTAATACGGAGAATATGGAAGAGATTAGCCAGGCAGCAAAGGCACAGGAAGAGAGTAACCGGAAGATGAATCTGGTGGCTGAAAATGTTATGGCGCATTTTGACGAGGCAATGGAGAAACTGGATAATCTGCAAAGTAGCATTGACACCAGCAGTTTTGCTATGAATAATATCGCAGACAGCACAGAGAGTACTGCGGAGGCAATTCAAAAGCAGGCGGAAATGTGCGCTGATATCCAGTCTACTGCGGACAAGGTAGGGCAAGGTGCCAAGGATATGATTAGCGCTTCCAGACGCACAGAGGATACAGTAGATGAGGGAACACAGGCGGTAGGCGCTTTGTGGGAGCAGGCTGAAAGTGTACAGGCAGCAAGCCATGAGACAGAAGAAGTAATAGGAACATTGACCGATAAAGTCACTGAGGTACAGGGCTTTGTAGGTTCCATTTTAAACATTGCTGCACAGACAAATTTGCTGGCGTTAAATGCCTCTATTGAAGCGGCTCGCGCAGGTGAAGCAGGCAAAGGATTTGCGGTGGTGGCGGATGAAATAAGGCAGTTATCCGAGCAGACAAAAGAAGCATCCAATAACATTACTAATATAATAAACGAACTGAATGATGATACAAAGCGTGCAAATGACAGCATTGCTACTTCGGTGACATCTGTTATGAAACAGCAAGAGCTGATTAAGAGTACAAAAGATAAGTTCGGAAGCGTAGACCATGAGGTGAAGGCGCTGACCGAAAATATAAATAATACGGAATCTCTGATTGAGGAGATTTTGGAGGCAACAGCAATTATTTCCGAGAATATTTCTCAGCTATCTGCAGCAAGTGAAGAGGTTGCAGCTTCTTCTACTGAAAGTATGAGCACTTTTGCAAGCACAGTAGATGATATGAAGACGTGCAAGGAAGTTTTGGAGAGTATCCACACTCTGGCTGGGGAGTTAAAGCAAGGGTAGAGGTAACCTCTATGGAACAATGTTTGTAGATCATAAGGAGAAGACTCATGTCAACTTTTTTCCCGGATGTATTGGATAAGTTCTTATCACCTGCATTTTTAGAAAAAGTGCGCAAAAAGTTTCATTATGGAGAAACTCAAGCGGCCGAATTTCAGGCAGTGGCAGAGGAAATGCTTCCATTGATGCGTGAAGAAGCCTTTTGGGAGAGAAAAGAATTTGTTATGCAGAGTCAACACTATATAGAGAATCGTGATGCAACGTATGAGAGTGTTGTTATGTCTCTTGGTAGTGGTGTGGATTGCTTGCAGGAAAGCTATAGTGAAAAAGGAAGGCTGTCACAAAGCTATATGATCGAGGTATTGGCAAGTGAGCTGCTGATGCAGGGATACGATGCTTATAACAGTTATATCAGGGAAAATACGGATTGGCATGTTGCGAGATATCACTTTTTCGGCAGTGAGGAAGCGTTTCCATTAGAGATGCTGCCGCAGCTGTTGAACGAACTTACGTTGAAAGTTACCTGTAATTCCGCTTTTTGTATGATACCCAAAAAGAGTGTAGCGTTTATCTCAGAGCTTACACAGGATGAAAGCGTTAAGTGCGAAGGCGTTTGTGCAGGGTGTAACAATTTACATTGTCCAAATAGAATGACGGATGATCATCCTGCTAAAGGGCGGCTGACTGAAATGACGGATATGCCGTTGACTTATGGGTATAGCCGCATTTTTGGAAGAGTTCGATAGTTTTTGATATAAGTTTTTTTATAAAATAGCACTTATTGACATTAAGAAATTATATGATATACTTTTAACAATTGAATATATAGCATACAGGTGTCAAAACAATGCTTGAGAAGAAGCATTGGTTTTGGTGAAAAGGGAAACAGGTGCAAATCCTGTACGAACTCGTCACCGTAATAAGGGAGTAGAAGCCGATATATCACTGGGAAACTGGGAAGATGGCGGATGTGATGATCTTTAAGCCGGGAGACCTGCCTGAATGTTGTACAGAAACGTTTGTTTCGGGCCACGAGTAACTGGTTGTACGTTTTGAACTTGCAGAAGCATTATGGACTATTGTTTATACAGGTGCGTTCTGCAGGCTTATTTTGTGTATTAATCCTTTACCGTAGTTTAAGTATGGTAGAGGATTTTTTTTGTTAAAAATTAATATATCTACAAAACAGAAAAGAAGAGGAGACAGACAGATGAAAAAGAAATTTGTAATTGCTTTATTAACCGGAGTCATGGTTTGTTCATTGGAGCTGACAGGTTGTTCAAAGGAAACTTCAGGAGCTGATGCAGGTATTGTACAAACAGAGGCAGATAATGTTCAAGCAACAGCAGATAATGATCAGGCAGCTGCTGATGAGGTTGCCGCATTGATTGATGCAATTTATGTGCAGGAGAGAACAGCGGATACCGATGCTCAATGCGCACAGGCAAAAGCTGCATGGGACGCATTAACGGATGCACAGAAAGAACTGGTGGAAGGTGAAGAAGCCGATCCTAATTATTTTGGCAGGGATACTGGTGACGCATCTAAGGATGATCCGAGAAACCAGGATGATATCGGCGAAAATGAAATTCTGGTAGTAAGTTTCGGAACTTCTTTTAATGACAGCCGCGTTGCTGATATTAAGGGAATTGAGGATGAGATACAGGCAGCAAATCCCGACTGGTCTGTAAGAAGGGCATTTACGGCACAGATTATCATTAACCATGTACAGGCACGTGACGGAGAATTCATTGATAATATGGATCAGGCATTAGAGCGTGCGGTAAAAAACGGAGTAAAGAATTTAGTGGTACAGCCCACTCATCTGATGCACGGTGCAGAATATGATGAACTGATGGAAGCAGTGGAAGCATATCGTGATCAGTTTGAAACGGTAAAGGTTGCAGAGCCGCTGCTTGGTGAGGTTGGTGCAGATGCCGGAGTAATTAATGCAGATAAAGAGACAGTTGCAAAGGCACTTACGCAGGCAGCAGTGGAAGATGCCGGTTATGATAGTTTGGATGCGGCTGTGGAAGATAGTGTCGCATTCGTATTCATGGGGCATGGAACTTCTCATACGGCCAAAGTTTCATACAGTCAGATGCAATCACAAATGGAAGCGCTTGGATATGATAATGTTTTTATCGGTACTGTAGAAGGAGAACCGGAAGAAACCGAATGCGAGGCAGTTATAGATGCAGTGGCTCAGGCTGGATATAAGAAAGTAATACTTCGTCCACTTATGGTCGTAGCTGGTGACCACGCTAATAATGATATGGCAGGCGAAGATGAAGATTCATGGTTAAGCATGTTTAAGGCTTCCGGGAATTTTGACAGTGTAGATGTACAGATTACCGGTCTTGGTTCAATTGACGCCATCCAGAAGATTTATGTAGAACATACAAATGAAGTCCTGAAATCAGGACAGGCTGTATCCGAACTACCCGATGGAATCTATAGCGCAAAATTTACAACCGACAGCAGTATGTTTCGTGTAAATGAAACATGTGAGAGCCGTGGAACACTGACGGTAGAGAACGGAGAAATGACTATCCATATTTCCCTTGGTTCAAAGAAGATATTAAATCTTTATCCCGGACTTGCCGAGGATGCTGATAAAGAAGGAGCAGAGCTGCTTATGCCGACAGAAGATACTGTCACATACCCGGATGGCATGACGGAAGAAGTTTATGGCTTTGATGTGCCTGTTCCGGTGTTGGAAACAGAATTTGATCTTGCACTAATTGGGACAAAGGGAAAATGGTATGACCACAAGGTAAGTGTTTCAGAGCCGGTTGCGATGGGGAATGATGAAGGGGCAAATAGCGCGGCTGCTTTAGAAAACGGTACATACAGCATGGAAATAACCTTTGAGGGCGGAAGCGGAAAAGCAGAAATCTTATCGCCTGTAACGGTGAGCGTAACGGATGAAAAAGCGATAGCCACAGTGAAGTGGAACAGCCCTAATTATGATTATATGATAGTTGATGGAGAAAAATATTTGCCGGTAAATACAGACGGTGACTCTGTATTTGAGATTCCAGTTCTTAAGTTTGATGGGGCAATGGATGTCATTGGTGACACTGTGGCGATGAGTAAGCCTCATGAAATAGAATACAAACTTACATTTCATTCAGATACAAGTGTGAAAGAGTAAAAGGTGATGTGGGGATAAGATGATAAGAAAAAAGGCGACTTTTATAATGCTTTTAATGGGGCTGCTAATGGTCTATGGATGCGGCACTCCTTTTTCCGGTTATGGTAATCATTCTTCAGATTATGGACCATTGACTGATGCAAATGTTGAAATGCTGACAGATTATGCGTCGAAGTCAGAAACAGAAGCAGAAATAGAAACAGGAATAGAATCAGAATCAAAATCAAAATCAGAGTCAGAAACAGCACTTGTTTATGAAAGCAGTATGGAACTTCAGTATGCGGAGAATTTTGCAGTCGATTACTATGAGGGAGGATATACCCTGCTTACGACCAAAATGGATGATACGCAGTTTTTAATTGTACCGGAAGGAAGAGAAGCACCACAGAATTTAGACGAAGGAATTGTGGTGCTAAAGCGTCCGATAAAAGATATTTATCTGGTGGCGTCCTCAGTAATGGATATATTTAGTGGACTAAACGGGTTGGATACGATTGCTTTTTCAGGGCAAAAGGTAGACGGCTGGTATATCGAAGCGGCAAGGGAAGCTATGCACAGTGGAGATATTTTATATGCAGGTAAATATAACAAGCCGGACTACGAGCTGATAGTTTCCAATAATTGTATGCTTGCCATAGAAAACATGATGGTTTTACATTATCCCGAAGTAGTTGAAAATTTGGAGAATTTTGGCATACCTGTGATGGTAGATTGCTCCAGCTATGAGACACATCCACTTGGCAGGGTTGAATGGATTATGTTTTATGGAGCATTGCTTGGTAAGGAAGTAGAGGCAGAAAGGCTGTTTAAAGAGCAGACAGACATTCTTGCGAGAGTGAGCGCAGATGAAAAAACAGATAAAACGGTGGCTTTCTTTTTTATTACTTCCAATGGACTGGTACAGGTGCGCCAGTCTTGTGACTATATTCCGAAGATGATAGAGCTTGCAGGGGGAAAATATATTTTCGAAAATTTGGGAGATTCTGAAACAAAACGTTCTACCATGAACATGCAGATAGAAGATTTTTATGCAGGTGCGAAGGATGCGGATTTTCTTATTTATAACAGTTCAATTGACGGCGGTGTCTCAGACATGGCAGAGCTTCTTGATAAGTGCGGACTGCTTGCGGATTTTAAGGCTGTGAAGGAGGGAAACGTATGGTGCACTACGAATGATATGTACCAGCAGTCTCTTTCAATCGGCTGCATGATAGAAGATATACATGCGATGATTCAGGGAGAAAAAGATAATATGCATTATTTATATCATTTAGACAGTTGAGCATTATAAGCGGCGTCATATGTGAGAGGTTATGATTTATATGCATGAAAACAGGAAACGGAGATATATTGCAGTATTATTTTTGCTTGGAATTTGTACTTTAATTTTTTTCATACTTAATATTTGCATTGGAAGCGTAGGGATTGCATTGTCAGATGTTGTAGGGGTGTTTATAGGACGTGAGCGTGGAGAAACTGTAACAAGGATTCTGTGGAATATACGGCTTCCAAGGGCAATATCTGTGCTGATTCTTGGCGGGGCGCTATCACTGGCAGGATACCTTTTACAGACATTTTTCAATAACCCTATTGCCGGACCGTTTGTCCTGGGAATTTCTTCCGGCGCTAAAATGGCTGTGGCCCTGGTGATGGTTTTTCTGATGGGAAAATCAATCAGAGTGACGTCGGCAGTGATGATCATTGCGGCATTTATCGGTGCAATGTTATCAATGGGTTTTGTACTTATGATGTCACGAAAAGTTAACAGCATGGCAATGTTAGTTGTAAGCGGCGTTATGATTGGTTATATTTGTTCGGCGATAACGGAATTGGTGGTTACCTTTGCGGATGATGCGGATATTGTAAATTTGCACAATTGGTCAAGAGGAAGCTTTTCAGGTATGACATGGGAAAACGTAAAGGTTATGACAGTGATGGTTTACATAATATTTATAGCAGTTTTTCTTATGTCCAAGCCTCTTAGTGCTTATCAGTTAGGTGATGCCTACGCACTGAACTTAGGTGTAAATCTATGGCTCTTACGGGTTTGCATTGTTATTTTTTCAAGTATTTTATCGGCTTGTATCGTGGCTTTTGCGGGACCGATTTCTTTTGTTGGAATAGCAGCGCCGCATCTGGTTAAAAGGTTTATGAACACAACAGAACCTATATGGATGATACCGGCCTGTTTTTTAGGTGGAAGCGCTTTTTGTCTGTTTTGTGATCTGATTGCCAAAACGATACTTGCGCCGACAGAGTTAAGTATCAGTACAGTAACGGCTATTTTTGGCGCACCTGTTGTACTTTGTATTATTAAAAAAAGGACAAAAACATGAAAAGTTATTATTTTTACACGAATAAAATGTGCGTAGGGTATGATAATAAGCCGCTTATTAAAGATATAGAAGTTGCATTGCCTAAAGGAGAAATATTAAGCCTGATTGGTCCAAACGGTGCAGGAAAATCTACGGTTTTAAAAAGCATTGCAAGACAGCTGCGCCTGCTTGGAGGAACTGTATATCTTGGAGAAAATGTTTTAACGGAGATGAAAGCAGATACGCTGGCTAAGAAAATGTCGGTGGTGTTTACGGAGAGAGTAAAAGTTGAGCTGAAAAGCTGCAGGGATATGGTTGCAACAGGGCGCTATCCTTATACTGGATGGTTTGGGGTATTATCGAAAGAAGATGAGCGGATTGTTGATGAAGTTATGGAGCTTACCCATATAACAGATATTGCTGAAAAAGACTTTGATAAAATCAGTGACGGTCAAAAGCAGCGGGTGATGCTTGCGAGGGCAATCTGTCAGGAGCCGGAAATCGTGATATTGGATGAGCCAACCTCTTATCTTGATATAAAGTATAAACTGGAATTTTTATCTTTATTAAATGAAATGAGGGAGAAAAGAGGTCTGACGGTTATCATGTCTTTGCATGAACTGGAGCTTGCGAAGATAGTTTCTGATAAAATACTCTGCCTTAAAGGTGAATATGTTGAAAGATACGGTACGCCGGAAGAGATTTTTGAGTCTGACTTTATAGAACGTTTTTTTGATATTGATATTAACGGTTTTTCGAAAAATGAAAAACTTCTTTCATACATAAAGCAAATAGGAAAATATGAGAGGTAACTATGGCAAAAGTAATTATGGTTCAGGGAACAATGTCCGGCGTAGGAAAGAGCCTTTTAACAGCGGGGCTTTGCAGGATAATGAAACGGGATGGATACAGAGTGGCTCCCTTTAAGTCGCAGAATATGGCGCTTAATTCTTTTGTTACTAAAGAAGGGCTTGAAATGGGGAGGGCGCAGGTCATGCAGGCGGAGGCAGCAGGAGTTGAACCGTTAGTCTGTATGAATCCGGTTTTATTAAAACCTACAGACCATACAGGCTCGCAGGTGATAGTAAACGGACAGGTTCTTGGAAACATGAGCGCAAGGGAGTATTTTTCTTATAAACCTAAATTGATTCCGGACATTAAGAGAGCATTTAAAAAATTGGAAGAAATGGCGGATATCATCGTAATTGAGGGAGCCGGAAGCCCGGCTGAAATTAATCTTCGGGAGAATGATATCGTAAATATGGGACTTGCGGAGATTGTGGATGCTCCTGTACTGCTGATGGGTGATATTGACAGGGGCGGTGTATTCGCACAGCTTTTAGGAACGCTGATGCTGCTTAAGGAAGAGGAAAAGAAAAGAGTCAAAGGACTTATTATTAATAAATTCAGGGGAGATATGTCATTGCTTGATTCCGGTATTGAATTATTGGAGAAAAAAGGAGGTATCACTGTAACAGGGATAGTTCCTTATATGGATATACAACTGGAGGATGAGGACAGCCTGACAGAGCGCTTTGAAAAAAGGGAAAAAGGAAAGATTGATATAGCGGTTATAAGATATCCCAGAATTTCCAATTTTACGGATTTTAACGTATTTGAACAGATAACGGATGTGTCTGTACGCTATGTTACATCGGCAGCAGAGCTTAATTGTCCGGATTTAATCTTTTTGCCCGGAAGTAAGAATACAATGAGCGACTTAAACTGGATGCGGCAAAGCGGGCTGGAAGATGCGGTTAAAAAAATGTCTGAGAGGATACCGGTTTGTGGTATCTGCGGGGGATATCAGATGATGGGGAGAGAGATTTGTGACCCCGAAGGAGTGGAAATGGGCGGCAGTATGAAAGGAATGAATTTATTGCCCATTGTTACAACACTTAAACGTGAAAAAGTGCGTTGTCGGGTACATGGGACAGTGAATGAATTGGAAGGAATTTTTTCCGTATTATCAGGACTTGAATTTGACGGATATGAAATACATATGGGAGCGAGTGTGAAGGAAAATTTCAGAAAAGGGGAAACAGAAGAGGTATTTATTAACGAAAGTAATAAAAACGTATATGGAACATATGTTCATGGAATGTTTGATAAGGCAGCCATGGCATCAGCCCTTGTAGGTGCGCTGGCCAGAAATAAGGTAATAACCATTAAAAATGAATCATGTGTTGACTATAGTGATTTTAAGCAGAAACAGTACGATAAGCTGGCGGATATTTTATCTGAATATCTGAATATGGAGGATATATATGGAATGCTTAGAGAGGCGAACATCCGATAGCCTGACAAATGAAACTCTGGATAGACTCTCGGTGGATGAACCAAATTGGAATATATATAAAAAAGTATTGAAAAATTGGGATGCAATAGCAAAACCTCTTGACGGAATGGGCAGGTTTGAAATCATCACCGCGCAGATTGGCTCAATCCTTGGCAGCGATGAAATTGATATTACGAAAAAAGCTGTTATTATCATGTGCGCAGATAATGGAATAGTAGAGGAAGGTATCAGCCAGTCCGGGCAGGAAGTTACGACGGCGGTAGCAAAGCAACTTGCAAAAGGCGCTTCTTCGGTGGGAAAAATGGCTGCATCAATAGGGGCAGACATAATTCCTATAGATATCGGGATAAACGGGAAAGAACAGATAGATGGACTGCTTAATAGAAAAATCCGTCAGGGCACCGGAAATTTTAGGAATGAACCGGCTATGACAAGAGAAGAGGCTGTCAGGGCCATATATACCGGTATGGAAATCGTGGAAGAATGTATGCAGAAAGGCTACCATATTCTTGCCACAGGTGAAATGGGGATTGGAAACACCACAACAAGCAGTGCGGTTGCGGCGGCATTGCTAAGATGTGAGGCAGATGAGGTGACTGGAAGAGGTGCAGGACTCTGTGACGATAAACTGCAGCGTAAGAAACGGATTATTACAGAAGCAATCAAAAAGTATAACCTTTATAATGCGGCCCCCCTCACAGTGCTGGAAACGGTTGGCGGATTGGATATTGCCGGACTTGTTGGAGTTTGTATCGGTGGAGGGATTTATCATATACCTGTGGTATTAGACGGTGTAATCAGTATGACAGCGGCGCTTCTTGCAGAGAGAATTGTACCTGGAACGATAAAGTATTTGATTCCGTCACATAAAGGGAAGGAACCGGCAGTGGAAAAACTTATGGAAGAACTGCACCTTGAGCCGGTGATAGATGGAAAAATGGCATTGGGAGAAGGAACGGGAGCGGTCATGATGCTGTCGTTATTAGATATGGCATTATGTGTGTATTGTGAAAAAACTTTGTTTTCAGATATTAAGGTGAAGCAATATGAAAGGTATTGATGCGTATGATGATACTTGTTATTGGAGGGAGTGGAAGCGGAAAATCTTCTTATGCGGAGAAGACTGCGGTTTCTCTTGCACAAATAAATGCATCTCATAAAACAGATATGACAAAGTATTATCTTGCAACGATGAAGGTCTATGATGAGGAAGGGCGAAGGAAGATTGAGAGACATAGGCAATTAAGAAGCGGAAAAGGCTTTTTTACAATTGAACAGCCGACAGAGATTTCAGAAGCATTGGAAAAAATGGAAGCGGGAAGCCGTACTGTTTTGCTAGAATGTATTTCTAATCTGACGGCAAATGAGATGTTTGCAGAAACAGAAACTAAGACAGAAATACAGGTTGCAGAAAAAGTTATAAAAGGCATTGAGCTGTTAAAAGAAAAAACAACACATTTAGTTGTAGTGAGCAACAATATATTTGAAGACGCAATTACTTATGATGAGACAACAGGGAAATATATCAATGCAATGGGAAAGATTAACTGGAAACTTGCGGCATTAGCCGATAAGGTAGTGGAAGTAGTGGTAGGGATTCCTATAGACATAAAATGATAAACGAAAAAACGTGAATTTATAAGCACAGATGCGAATGGGAGCAGATATGAAGGTGATAAAATCCTTTTTTATAGCAGTTTCAATTTATTCTAAAATTCCGGTTCCCCAGTTTGAGTGGAAAGAAGAAGACATGGAATATATATTTTGTTTTTTCCCATTGATTGGAGGCCTTATCGGCGTCTGTATTTATTTCTGGAATTACTCATGCAGTATTTATAACATAGGTATTTTGTGCCGCACGTTGATGGATATTGTTATTCCGCTTTTGATTACAGGTGGCTTTCATGTTGACGGTTTTATGGACACGATGGATGCCATACATTCTTATAGCTCCAAGGAAAGAAAGCTGGAAATTCTAAAGGATTCCCATATCGGAGCTTTTGCAGTCATAGGGCTTATCGCATACGGACTGGTCTTATTGGCAGCACTTTCAGAGATAGAGTCTGATGCATTGTTAAAAATTGCATGCAGTGGCTTTTTTCTGTCACGCTGTTTTTGCGCAGTCAGCGCTGTTTCATTTACGCCTGCCAAAAAAGATGGGATACTTTATCTTTTTGCAAACAGTTCACGGAAAAAAATAGTTAAAGCTTCGTTATATTTACAAAGCGCGGCATGTATTGGCTTTATGCTATTCTGCTCGTTTCCGGCAGGCTTGATTGTGACAGCGGCGGCCGTATCAGCGCTTATATATTATTTTTATAAAAGCAGAAAAGAGTTTGGCGGAATTACAGGAGATACTTCGGGGTATTTTGTACTTCTTTGTGAAGGGTGCATTGTTGTTATTGCAGCTATGATTGATATTTTATGCAGAGGATAGTTGAGAGGAAGGCATGGTTATCAGGATATGAAATTAGTAATAGGCGGATGCGCGCAGGGAAAATTGGATTATGTGCTTTTGAGGTATCATTTACAGGAAGATATGGTATGGGACGGCATACTGCCGGATGATGGAAAGACATTTGAAAATCCTAGAATCATTAACCATTTTCACAAATGGGTCAGGCAGCGGATTTTGGATGGGGGATGTCCGGAGGAGGAAGTTTTGTCATTTCTGGATCGTTATGAGGATTGTATTATTATCAGTGATGAGATTGGAAATGGAATTGTTCCAATGGAAGCTTTTGAAAGGGAATACAGGGAACGTGTGGGAAGGATTCTTGTAAGGCTTGCCGACAGAGCAAAAGAGGTAGAGAGGGTAATATGCGGAATCGGACAGAAAATCAAGTGAAACTGGTGTTGATTAGGCATGGCGAAACACAGGGAAATAGGGAGCGGAGATATCTTGGAAAAACAGATGAAAGTCTTTCAGAAGGCGGTATAGAGGCTTTGCTGTCATATAAAGAACGTAAGCGTTATCCGGATGTGGAGTATTTATTTACAAGTCCGATGAAAAGATGCATGGAAACGGCAGAGATTCTTTATCCGGACATATTTCCGGTTATTATTCCGGAATGGGAAGAAATAGATTTTGGGCGGTTTGAATATAAAAATTACGACGATTTAAAGGATGATATGCAATATCAGGCATGGATTGACAGCGGAGGCAGTCTGAATTTTCCGGGAGGAGAAAGTAAAAGAGATTTTATTCTGAGGTGCGAAAGCGGTTTTATAAGAATGTGCAATGAACTTAGATTTAGTCAGGCAGTTGAGCAAAATGCTAATTGTTATATAACGATTGGAATAATTGTTCATGGGGGAACGATTATGGCGCTGTTGAGTTCATATGGGGGAAAAAATTATTTTGATTATCAGGTTTCAAATGGCGGAGGCTGTGTATGCAGGCTGACGGGATTGGGAAGTAATGTACAGTTAAGGGATGTAATAAAAATATGAGATGTCATATCATTGCCTTTTTTCTCGGATTTTTGTTGGATTTGGTTTTAGGGGATCCGTATTGTCTCCCACATCCGATCAGGTTGATCGGAAGGTTGATAACAGGGATAGAGAAGAAATTACATAAAGAAAAAACGAATAAAAAATCAAATAAGGACAATGCCGATTTCTGGTGTGGAATAGTATTGGTAATCATGGTACTTGTCAGTGTGGTGACAGTTGTACTGCTCATTCTATGTTTAGCATATCGCCTTAATCCATATATGGGAATGGCGGCAGAGTGTATTATGACTTATCAGATTCTTGCAGTAAAGTGTCTTAAAGTCGAAAGCATGAAAGTGTACAAATGTCTGCAAAACGGAAATCTTAAACAGGCAAGAGCTGCGGTTTCAATGATCGTAGGCAGAGATACGGAGCATCTGGATGAGGAAGCTGTTACAAAGGCCGCTATAGAAACAGTAGCGGAGAATACTTCAGATGGGGTGGTTGCGCCAATGCTGTATCTGGCGATTGGCGGTCCGGTATTTGGATTTTTATATAAAGCAATAAATACAATGGATTCAATGATTGGATATAAAAATGACAAATATATGTATTTTGGCAGGGCAGCAGCAAAGCTGGATGATTTTGTAAATTATCTTCCGTCCAGAATAAGTGCAGGTTTGATGATTGCCTCAGCGTTCTTTGCGGGCAGAGAGTTTTCGGTTAGAGATGCATGGAAAATCTATAAAAGGGACCGTAATAAACATGCAAGTCCTAATTCCGGACATACAGAGGCGGTGTGTGCAGGCGCGCTTGGGATAAAGCTTGCAGGAGACGCCAGTTACTTTGGTAAGACCGTAAAAAAGCCATATATCGGAGATGCGCTGCGAAATATAGAATATGAGGATATAAGGCGAGCAAACCGGTTGATGTATGTAACTGCATGGCTGTGTGAAGTAATATGTCTGTCTGCTATGTGGATTATATCTTGTTAAGTATATCTGTCTCATGAAATTTGGAAGCTATGATGGCTTTATGAGTAATTTATCTGCAAAGGAGGATAGGGATGGACATTCATGGTGGTGATGTTTACAGAAATCATGTCGATATTGATTTTTCAATTAATATGAATCCGCTTGGTACACCGGAGAGTGTGAAGGCGGCGCTGCATAAAGCGGTTGAAATGTGTAACAGATATCCTGATATGGAAGCTGAAAAATTGAGAAGGGCAGTCGGTGATTTTCTGACAGTACCGGAAGAGTATTTGCTATTTGGAAATGGGGCTTCGGAACTTTTTATGGCAATAGTTCATGGCATTAGGCCTAAGAAAATCGTGATACCTGTTCCTTCCTTTTATGGATATGAATATGTATCCAAGACAGTGGACAGCGAAGTTATTTTTTATGAGATGAAAAAAGAAAATAATTTTTGTATGACCGAAGAGATTGATATTATTTTAACAGAAGATGTGGACCTTCTCTTTCTTGCAAACCCTAATAATCCTGTTGGAAACCTTATAAGTAAAGAAAGATTAAAAAGATTATTACAGCACTGTGAAAATAGAGGAATTTATGTGGTATTGGATGAATGTTTTATTGAATTTTGCGGGAAGCGTTTTTCTATGATTTCTGAGATAGAAGAGTTTCCGCATCTGATACTTGTGAGAGCATTTACAAAAATCTTTGCGATTCCCGGAGTACGCTTGGGATATCTGGTATGTAATAGTAAGCATGTTCTTGCAAAAATAGCAAGCCAGCTTCCCGAATGGAACCTTTCCTGCTTTGCGCAGGAAGCTGGCTGTATCTGTGCAAAACAGCCGGAGTTTATCACAAAAACGGAAATATTAATTAAAAAAGAACGAGAGTTTATGGAAGAAGAATTAGTACGGAAGGGTTTTAGGATATTTCCGTCTATGGCAAATTTTATTTTGATACACAGCGAAGACGCTTTATATGAAAGACTGCTTGAAAAGGGAATTTTAATAAGAGATTGCAGTAATTTCAGGGGATTAGGGAAAGGTTTTTATCGTGTTGCGGTAAAACACAGGAAAGAAAACGAAATTTTGTTAAGAAATTTATGAGGTTATAAAAGAGGTTATAAAAATGGAAAACTCTAAAATAGAATATTTACTGCCGGAAGAAATTGAAAAGCGGAGTTTTGAGATTATCAGCGCAGAGCTTTTGGAAAGAGGTATTTGTATTCCAAAAGAGGAAGAAGCCATTACAAAACGGGTAATACATACCAGCGCGGATTTTGATTATGCAAGGACACTTTGTTTTTCAAATGGAGCGGTAAAAAGTTTAACGGAACTTATAAAAAACGGAGCTGACATTGTAACGGATACTAATATGGCGCTTGCAGGAATCAATAAAAAGGTGCTTGCAGGATTTGGCGGAGAGGCTCATTGTTTTATGGCTGATAAAGAAGTTGCACTTTTGGCAAAACAAAGAAATATGACAAGGGCAGCTGTAAGTATGGAAAAGGCAGCAGAGATTGATAAGCCGGTAATCTTTGCAATCGGCAATGCCCCCACTGCATTGATAAAGCTGTATGAAATGTCAAAAAAAACTGCATGGAAGCCAGCTTTTATTATTGGTGTTCCGGTGGGCTTTGTTAATGTGGAAGCGGCAAAGGAGCTCATACTGCAAATGGACATTCCGTATATCGTTAACAGGGGAAGAAAGGGCGGAAGCAATATTGCCGCGGCAATCTGTAATGCGG
>CAMWKB010000047.1 GCA_947174705.1 uncultured Lachnospiraceae bacterium | reverse complement strand
ATATTGTTGATAATCCACCCGGATATATTATAAATACCATACTTAACATAATTTTATTTATGCCCTTAGGATTCTTACTGCCTGTAATCTGGGTAGAATATCGTCCCGTGAAGAGAACAGTGTTTATGGGCCTGGCACTTTCAATCATAATTGAAGTATTACAAATATTTACTTTCAGGCTTACCGATATTGATGATTTGCTCACTAATACCTTAGGGACAATTTTAGGATATTATGTTGGGAAATTGCTTTCATTCAAAATGCCGCTAATAGGCCGCGTAGACAATGAGGAGATGTATACAAAAAGTATCTATGCCGACTATGAACCCGTCATTATTTTAGTAACCGTTTTTTTGGTTGGATTCTTCCTTAAAACATTTGTGTCGGATACAATATGGGACATTGTATTATCAAGTCCGCTATGGGAAAATATAAAATAACTCCTCAGCGTTCATTACAAAAACAATACGTTTCATTACGTTAATATTAAGTAATTATGCAGGAATGCCCGATAATAATATTGATAACTGAAAATGGATTTTAAGCTATTCGACCAAGGAGGGGCAGGAAGGATTGTTAAGAATTTAACAAACTGATATGAATATTGCAATCTGTGATGATGAAAGCAGAATCAGGGAAGGAATAAAAAATATGTTGGAAGAGGCATTTAACTATGCCCAGGTCCATGAATTTTCTTCCGGACAAGAGTTGTTAGAAGCAGTGAGACATGAATATACACCGGACATTGTGCTTTTGGATATTGCGATGGAAGGCATGAGCGGTATGGAGACGGCTAAGAAGCTGCGGGAAAATTCCGATGTGATTCTCATATTTGTGACAGGTGTTAAGGAGCAGGTTTTCAGCGCATTCGATGTAGGAGCTTTTCACTATCTGCTGAAGCCGGTTGAGAAGAAGAAGCTGCTTGAGGTTATGGAGCGGGCTGTTGCAGAGGCAGAAAAGACAAGCGCAAGAAAAAGATATATGCTTGTAAAGGTCTCCGGCGGCTATAGGAAGCTCAATATGGCGGATATATTATATGCCGAGAGTAACGGAAGAAAAGTTATTCTGCATATGAAACAGGAAAATTTGGAATTCTATGATAAAATGGAAGAGTTAGAGCAGAGGCTGGGCGAGGGTTTTTACCGCTGTCATAGAAGCTATCTGGTATCGTTAGCGGAAGTGAGAGGATACGACAGTACAAGCATTATGCTTAGTAACGGAGAGGTCATATATCTTGCAAAACGTAAATACATGGAATTTGTGCAGCTGTATTGCAGGTTTTTACAAGAGCCGGTGTGATTGGCATGGGAGTTATTAAGATGTATTTTCTGGATATTCTGGAATATGGAATAAGGGGAATTCTCTTTTTATATTTATGTAAAGACGCCGTAGTTACAAAAAATAAATATACGAGGCAGGGAAAATATGTATTTTTCCTGCTTTTTGTCGTTTGCAGCTTATGGATTGGGAATTCTAAGTGGTTGAAAAATCTTTTATACGGCGACGCAGAGAATATTGAGAAAAGCAGTCACAGCATAGTTAAGGTTATACTTATGGTGCTTGTATGCTATTTGCTTTTGTATGTTTTTTATGAGGGGAACAGGCTGCTTAAGCTGTATCTGGCATTACTGTTTGAAACGATTATGGAACTGTCAAGATTTGGTGCACACAGCTTCTGGAGTCTTGGAATCAATGCATGTATTAACTGGCTGAGTGATAAGATATTAGAGGAAAAAATTAAAGTAGACACTTTTAGCTTTTTAATAAATCAATTAAATAGCTTCGCTTTTTTGTCACTATTATTACTTTATAACGTAATAGCATGGATAACGATACGGGCTATACGGAAATATAGGAAGAGTATACGTGATATAAGCAGGCAAGGGATAAGTTTTCTTATGCTTTCTCCGGCGGTCGGTATGGCGTTTGTAATTATTCTAAGATGTATGTTTTATACAAGAAACGGAAGCGGGTTTGATTACTTATATGACAAATATCAGGGGCTGTATGTGGTTGTGCCCATAATGACTTTTTTGTGCCTTTTATCGATTGTATACAGCACCAAAATATATGAGGAGCTTATGAGCGCACAGGAGGAAAAAAGCAGTCTGATTTTTTATAAGCGCCAGCTCAGCGATATGGCGGAGCATGTTCAGGAGATAGAAAGGCTCTATGACAAAATACGCTGCGTACGGCATGATATGAACAATTATATTGCAGATATGGAACAGTTGTTAAGCCTTAGTATGAAACATGGAGTTTCAGACGAGACAGAAGACGGCTTTGATAATAATAAACGCAGCGAAACCGAAAAATATCTATGCAGCATGAAGGCCGCGCTTGACGGCTTGACATTCCGCTATAGTACAGGCAATCCTGTAACCGATGTTATTACGAACAGGAAATATTACGAATGTGAAAATTACGGTATCAGCTTCACGAGCGATTTTATATATCCGGAAAAGCTGGGAATAGAGGCTTTTGACTTAGGAATCTTAATGAATAATACTTTGGATAATGCAGTTGAGGCGTGTAAAAAGTGTGAAAAAGTAGAAGAAACCAAAATAAATCTGCACAGCTACAATAAAGGCAGGATGTTTTTTATCAGGATAGAAAATAGCTGTAATGTTAAAAGGCTTTCCTATACGCAAAGCGGTGAGCTTAAGACCGATAAAGAAGATGAGTGGATGCATGGCATTGGGCTCAAAAACATAAAAAGCGTTGTGGAGAAGTATTATGGAACGATGTCTTATGAAATAAAGGATGAGGTATTTTATATGACGGTTATGCTGCAGGGTGTGACTGGGAATTAATGGTTTAGAAGAAAAATTTCATAAAACCACTTGACATGAATACTCTAATGCGATAGAGTGGATATAACAACTCTATCGCGTTAGAGCATTTATTTTTTCAGAAAGGAAGGATAATTGTTATGGGAACACCAAAAGTATATGAAAGTGAATATCGTTTTTGTCTGATATTATGGGAAAATGAACCGATTAAAAGTAAGGAGCTGGTGAAGCTTTGCGAGGAGAGGCTTGGCTGGAAAAGCACCACTACATATACGGTAATTAAGCGTTTGTCAGAGCGTGGGATAGTGAAAAATGAAAATACCATCGTCACATCGCTTGTAACTAAAGAGATTGTGCAGGAATCCGAGATTGAGGAACTGGTGGAGAAGACATTTGAAGGCAATCTTCCGGCTTTTATCGCAGCATTCGGGCGGCATAAGAAACTTTCGGATAAAGAGATGGAGGAGCTTAGAAGAATCATAGGAGAACCATAGGGGGTAGATGTGTATGGAAGAGATGTTTATACAGATTATAAAACTGAGCATATCCGTAACATGGTTTGTTATTATTGCAGCACTTTTGCGGATGGTGTTAAAAAAAGCTCCAAGGAGCATTATTTGTGTAATGTGGTGCATGGTTTGGCTGCGCCTTGTTTTTCCGTTTAGTATTGAGAGCAGGTTCAGTCTGGCGCCGGATATTAGCGAAGCGGTTGAAGAAATTGTGTTGTCTCTCAAGGATGTAACATCCGAGCTTGATTTTGGAAATGAATCATTAGAATTTGATAAGAGCGCAGTGTCAGATGTATCATCAGAATTTGATAAGAGTGCAGTATCAGATGTATCACCGGAATTTAATACCGTAGATAAGATATCGGAATTACGTATAGAAAGCGAAATGGATGCAGTTATAAAAAGCAGCCTGGCTCTAAAAAACAATTCAACTCCATGGCTCCGTATAGGCACCGTAATATGGCTCTCAGGCATGGCTTTTATGTTCGGCTATATGATAATCAGTTACGCTGCGCTTAGGCGGAAGTTAAGAACGGCAGTGCTTTATAAAGAAAATATAAAACAGAGCGAGTTTATCGATTCTCCGTTTATATTTGGAATAATAAGACCGGTAATCTATATTCCGTATGGACTTGAAGACGCTGCACTTGATAATGTGCTGGCACACGAAAAGGCGCATCTTGCAAGATTAGACCACCTGACAAAGTTTATTGCATTTATCATCCTTGGCGTATACTGGTTTAATCCGCTTATCTGGCTTGCCTATGTGCTTTTTTGTAAGGATATCGAAGCAGCGTGTGATGAACGGACCATTGCCGGTATGGGAGACAATGAGAGGCTGTCATATGCGCTGACATTACTTTCAGTAAACGGAAAAGTGCGTATGTTTGGCGTCTGTCCTATAGGCTTTGGGGAACTTGGGGTAAAAGAGCGTGTTTTAAGAATAAAAAGATATAAGAAGCCTGCAGTTGTTATAGTTTTAGGGGCAGCATTAGTGTGTGTTCTGGCAGCGGTTTGCTTTTTAACCAGTCCGAAGCAGGAGGTAAAAGAGCCGCCGCTTCCGGTTTCTTATTACTATTATACTAATTATTGGGCGCTGTATGATATGTCAGATACAATCTTTCCAAATAAGGAGAGTCTGGAAAACTATACTTCACGTTATCTTAATGAAGTGGAGAAATTTTTAGACTGTGGAGGTTGGTGGAAGGAGATTAATCCGCAGGCAAAGGAAGTACAGATTACATACTATCTGCAAAATGCTAATGCATGCATGACTACCATACCAACGGCGTTTGGAAAAGATGCGGTTGCAGTTAGTATTTATTTAAGCAGGAGTGTTCTTCAGAATCCGAATATGGGTTTGTTCTGCGAGGATGCTAATCTTACTCACGAGCTTGGACATTTGGTTTTAAATAACAGTTTTTCAATTTCCTTAGAAGATGGCATGTGCGAATATCTTAATCAAGAGATAAATCAGTATTCCATGTTAAATAGTACAGGAATACCGTTTCAGGATTTATTTTGTCTGGATGTTAAGTATGGTATGGAAAATAATAAAGTAGAGCAGGAAGGACTTGATAAGTTTAAAGCCTGGATTGGAAAAGAGGGACGCACTTATCCTTATACGGAGAACAGTAAGGATTCCGAGGTTTGGTATTGTATGAGTTTTTCTTTCGTGAATTATCTGATTGATACTTACGGTCTTTCAGATGTGGTGGAACTGATCAGAGAAGGAGAGACACAGGCAGATTATGAAAAATATCTGGGTCATTCCTTAGAGGAACTTAAGGAGAACTGGTGGAACTATGTAATAAATTACCAGAGTGAGTATACTATAGAGGAGCTGCAACAGAAAGCTCTTGACAGTAGTTTATAGAGCCTTTTTGTGAAAGCTGCGCTTTTCATGACATAAACAGTATGCTTGATTACAACCCCCTTTATTTCATCAGAAAATGTTCGATATAATAAACAAGAACGTTCTAAATATATTATTATTTTATGTTCTATTAAATTTTATCAATATGAGCAAATGCTTACAAAGAAAAAAGGGATGGTGATTTAAGTGAGAGTTTCACGCAATTATATGAGTGCATTAATGGCGGCCAACAAGGGCAAGTCTTCCAGCAGAAAGCGTTTGACCAACAGCTTATTGTCAACTAATAAGTATAGTAACCGCTACAATACTCAGACAAATAAGACAACCGGAACCAACGCTGCTGCTACGTACATGAACATGAAAGAAAACGCAGGTAAGCTTCAGAGTGCAGCCTCTAAGCTTTTAGACACAGGTGATAATTCCATCTATGCAAAGGCTGAGGAAAGCGGTGATACAAGCCAGATTACCAGTCAGGTAAAGGACTTTGTAAACCAATATAACAGTACGGTGCGCAATTTGAAAAGCGCAGGCGGAAGAGTTGATACCAGTTATTATAATCAGATGACTTCTTATGCATCAATGTATCGTAATGCATTAGAGGCAAGCGGAGTTACCAGAAACTCAGACGGAACGCTATCCGTAAATGAGAATGCGCTGAAGAAAGCAAGTGTCGAGCAATTAAAGCAGACTTGGGGCGGAAGTTCCTCTTTTGCAGCCAAAGCAGGTCAGGTGGCGACTAATGTACAATATAATGCAGTAACAAGTATGAATAGCATGATAAATAACTCATACAGTAGTCTCCTTAGAAACTTTGGTGCAAGCGGCGGTTTCTTTAACTTTTGGTCATAGGGTGAAAAATAATTTTTTAGCCCTAATCTAAAAGGAGTATTGCAAAAATGCGTTTAATGCAGGATGAGCAGCCGATAGAACATCATTTGACTTGGCGTAACAGTGCTTTTCACAAGCATAATCACGGTACAGTGGATAAAAGAAAAATGTTAGGCGGAGTATCATTTGATGGCGGCGCAGCTTTACAAAACAACAGAAGCAGAAGCAGTACGACGCAGGCGGGTGTGCAGGATGCACAGCCGCCTTTAACTGATAAATATAATGAAAATCTGAGCTTAAGCGAAATGGGGCTTGGTCTTGGAAGGACAAATAGAGTAGCAGATACGTCAAATCAAAAAGAAAGCGACGGCAAAGCCGTAAAAAATGCTACAGGAGTAAAAAATACCACAGCAGTGAAAAACGTCGTATCAGATATTAAAGATGAAGCTGCGATTAATGAAAATGCTGCGGTACATAATATAGTTTCGGCGGCAGACAATTTTTTAGATAAAATAATAACGAATATTACAGAATCGGATAATCTAAAAGTCGGACGTTCTTCGTTTTTAAGAGGACTTACACTTAAATTGGGAAAGGGAATACGTACATTGCTTGAAAGAAGCGGACAGGATAGTAAGAGGCAGAGCGAGCAAAGACCCAAAAAGAAACTCTCAAGCGGTACAAGGGCAGTTACAAAAGAAGAGGTTTACGAAATACAGATTAACTCCTCATACCTTCTTGAATCATATAATAAAAACGGAGAAAGAAGCACACTCGGGAAATAGTGGAGTGTGCTTCTTTCTTTATATTATTATGAAATTGCGCCATAGCGTAAATCCTTTCAATGAGAATGCGGCAATTTCTTATTTAGCGTTTACCTTGTCATAAGTTGCTATAATCTCCTTAGACGGTGCAGCAGTTACGAGAGAAACAATAACATTTACCACCGTTGCTAAAATGAATGCAGGAAGCAGTTCATAAATTGCAAAGACGCCGCCAAGTTTGGCAATTCCGTATTTCCAAATAAAAATCATAGCGCCGCCGGTAATCATTCCGCAGAGAGCCCCCCATTTATTTGAGCGTTTCCAGAACAGGGCACACAGTACGATAGGACCAAACGCAGCTCCAAAACCGGCCCATGCAAATGATACAATTTCAAATACTGAGCTGTCGGGATTAGAAGCTAAGACTATTGCGATAACGGATATAACGATAACCGTTATACGTGCAATTTTAACCGATGTCTTAGTATCAATTTTCTTCTTGCCAAAATCCTGTAACAGATTTTGTGAAATACAGGATGCAGCAGCAAGCAGCTGTGAATCCGCAGTAGACATTGTAGCTGCAAGAATACCTGCAAGAATAACGCCTGCAAGTAAAGCCGCAAGTACGTTATATTTACTAAGTGCAGAAGCAATCTGTATAATTATTGTTTCAGAGTTGCTTCCCTCTAATGCAGGAATTACTGATGCCTGTGAGAGGCTGTAGCCGACGATGCCGATAAATACAGCGATAGCCATAGAAATAACTACCCATACGCTTGCAATTATTCTTGAAAGAGTGAGCTTGTTTTCATCCTCAATAGCCATAAAGCGAAGTAGGATATGAGGCATACCAAAATATCCGAGTCCCCATGCCATTGTAGATGCGATTGTCAGTGTACTATAAGGCGTTGTAGAACCTGTTGCGGGAACATAGGAATTTACCATACTAAGGTAACCGGGAAGCGCCTGTGCATTTTCCATAACATTGGAGATACCGCCTGCCTGGGAAACACCAAAGCAGATTACTATAATAAGTGCTATTGACATTGTAATGCCCTGAATAAGGTCTGTTGTACTTACCGCGAGGAAACCGCCCAGCGTACAGTACAATACTATAATAGCGGTACTGATTAATAACGATACCATGTAGTTAAGTCCAAAAAGTGTATTGAACAGTTTTGCGCATGCAGCAAATCCCGATGCTGCATATGGGATAAAGAAGATAATTATAATAATTGCTGACACGCATGTCAGAATATTTTTGTCATCTCCATATCTCTTGGAAAAGAAATCCGGAATAGTAAGTGCATTAACTTCACTTGTATATCTTCGGATTTTCTTGGAAACGATAAGCCAGTTTATATAAGTACCAACGGCAAGACCAAGCGCTGTCCATGATGCTTCTGCCATACCTGACAGATAAGCTACGCCGGGCAGACCCATAAGAAGCCAGCTGCTCATATCGGAAGCCTCAGCGCTCATTGCGGTAACAATGGGACCGAGCTTTCGTCCGCCAAGATAAAAGGCGTCAACGCTTGTGTTGGTCTTGGAAAATGAGACGCCGACATAAATCATTATTAATAGGTAGGCTGCAATTGCAATAACTATACAGATTTGTGATATCATAATTTCTCCTCGTTCTTTCGTTTGTATTTGTGTTTGTATACAATAATACATTATATAAAAGTATACAAGCCTTATTATATATAGAATGGGAGAATAATGCAAGTGTAAGATATGCGGAGATGTTTAGGAAAGTATCTTACGTCTTACTACTTGATAGTTATCAGGGTGAATAGATGCATACATTTTGGTAAGTTCTGATTGAGCGCCTGATTTTTTTCTGATATACTTTTGGGTATAAAATAATAAATTAAACGGGCAGTGGAGAAATATATGGGATATCTTATAAAAGATACAACAAAAGAAGAACGTACAAAGATTGTAGCGGAGGTATCCATGGAAAGCTTAAGCGTTAACGGCAAAGAATATACCATCCTTAAACTATTGGGAAAAGGAAAAGGCGGCTATTCCTATTTAGCATTAAATGAAAACACAAAAGTCGTATTAAAACAGATTCACCACGAGCCTTGTGATTATTATAAGTTTGGTAATAAGATTGAGGCTGAAATAAACGACTATCACAGGTTAAAGAGCATTGGAATAGCGATACCGGAAATGCTGGATGTTGACGTTTCCGGTGAACGGATTGTAAAAGAGTATATAGACGGAAAAACAGTCTATGAAATGGTTTTAAATGATGAATTGCCGGCTCATTGTATTGAACAGGTGAAAAAAATGTGTAGTTTATTATATCCGGCAAAGACCAATATTGATTATTTCCCTACCAATTTCGTGCTGCAAGATAGTATCCTGTATTACATCGACTATGAATGTAATGATTACATGGACGAATGGAATTTTGAAAACTGGGGAATAAAATACTGGTCTAAAACGCCGGAATTTTTATCAATAAATCATTGAGTATACATTTAAGGAGGAAAAGAGGATATGGGTTGCGTTGAAGGAAATTGTCCAAAATGTGGAAAGAAAATAAGAGAAAGCTGTAATGCATGGGTTTACGGAAGTCCAATCAGAGTATGCCCGAGCTGTAAATCTGAGTTTCTGGATAAACGTTGGAGAGAAGTTGCTATTGATGGGTTTGATCCGAGGGCAAATAATACCAGATTCTATGTCTTTGGTTTCTTTGGATTTTTAGCATTTACAATAGTGTGTGTTGTATGGGTGCTGTCTATGATAAAAGCACAGAGAAGTTATCCAATAAGAGCAATAGGTTGTATTGTTTTAGGAATAATAGGAACGATAGGATGTGCGGTAGTTTTATTAAGGCAGATAACAGGGTATGAAGACAAGCAAAATGCAAGATTTATGGAAGAGTCACAGAAAAGGATGCAGGATAAAGATTATGTAGAAAAACTTGTAGCATATGGGTATTCTGTTCCGGATATGTATAGAAGATGATTCGGATGATTTTTTTCATATATCGGAATTGTAAGTAATGCAGGTACATATAAAAGTTATTGCTATAACAGCGTAAAGGCGCATGAAACAGTAAACCATGCGTCTTTTTTTGTGCCCAAATGTATGAATAATTAGAAATATTTTTTGTATAAAAGCAGGAAGAGGAGTATTGGATAGGACTTTAAAAGATTATTACATATTATACAAAATTATATTTAAAAATAATGGTTGACAAATGACTACCCATAGCCTATACTGATTACAACAGAGGTAGTCAAACGTCAACCATACATAATACTTTTGCAGTCAACTAACTTTTTTTCATAGAAAGGAGACACACATGATAAAATTATCGGAATCAGAATGGAAGGTCATGAATCTGTTGTGGGAGGACGCACCGCAGACGATGATGAAGATTACAAGCCATTTTAAGGATACAACCGGATGGACGAAGCATACGGTTATGACATTTCTCAGGCGCATGGAGGAAAAGGGCGCCATACATTATGAAGAAGGAGAGCGGGCTAAACTTTATTATCCTGATATTGAGAAGGATGAGGCGGTGCTTTGGGAAACGGAAGAATTTCTCGATAAGGTTTTCAATGGCCGTATGGGTCTGATGCTTAATACCATGGTAGAGAAAAAGGCGCTTTCCAAGGATGAAATTAACGAATTGTATGAAATTCTAAGAAGAGCGGAGGAGGATGAGGCATGAGAGATATTTTTATATCGTCATCAATTTTGATTTTGGCAATTTTACTTATTCGTTCTATTGTAAAAGGAAAAATTAATCCATGTATACAGTATGCACTCTGGCTGTTAGTAGTTATCAGGCTTGTTCTTCCGATGCCGCTATGGAATAGCAGGTTAAGTGTTATGAATCTTTTTCCGGAGATTACATATGAAGAAGCGGCAGGGAACTATGTGAACGTTGCTATGTCGGTAATAGGTGAGGCATCTGATGAAAGTAATGTGAATAATTTAACTAAAATAGCTGATGCAACAGATGCGGATAATATAGCGGATGAATCTAATGGAATCGGTGCGGCTGGTTTGGAGGATGTGGTTAATGGATTAGGAACCGGCAAACCAACCGATGCAGTAAACGGAGCAGGCACACACAATCCAATCGATGCTGTTAACGGAGCAGGCACAGGCAAACCAACCGATGCAGTAAGCGGAACAAATGGTTTATCAGATATATTTTACGGAATCGGAGCAGCTAATATAGCAGATGCAGCTAATAGAATAGATGCGGGCAATTTAGCAGATTCAGCTAATGGAATCGGTACGGATAGTATGGCAGATTCGGCGAATGGAATTATTAATAATATTGCGTTTATAAAAGTATTTAATATGATACATAAATTTTTCCCGTTTATATGGCTGGCAGGAATGATCATAACCGGCGGATACATGCTTTTTTACCAAATAAAATGGAAAAGATATTTATACGCAAACAGAAAACCGTTTCCTGAAATGGGAAAATATAAGGATACTTTATACGTTTATACTATAGACAATATCCCGTCGCCGTGCTTAAGCGGACGCTGTATATATCTGACTAAGGAGATGGCGGAGGATAAGGAAGAGCTTATGCATATTCTGGCCCATGAATACTGTCATTACAAACAGTTGGACTCTTTGTGGGTAATAGTAAGATGTATGCTTACGGTAATTTACTGGTTCAATCCGTTAGTATGGACAGCGGCCTACATATCCAAGTTAGACAGCGAGCTTGCCTGCGACGCGGCAGCAATTCGCATGCTTGGTGAAAAGGAAAGGCTGGCTTATGGTAAAACGCTGATAAAACTGGTGTCCGGTGACATGCATGTATTTGACAGAATTGGAATTGCATCAACCATGAGCGGTGGAGAAAAGAGTATAAAGGAGAGAATCGGTATTATTGCTAAGAAACCAAAATACTTAGTTACGGCGGCATCGGCGGTGGTAATTTTGGCAGCAGTGCTTATTACATTTACCTTTTCCGGAGCAGGGCATAAAAACGATGAATTGATTGTAATAGATGAACAAATAGATGAAACTGAATTAAATGAAGCTGATGCATCGGTTATAGCGCCAACAGGTGAGAGTGATGATTTAGATGATAATAAACCTATTATAGACGATAATGATATTAAAAAAGAAAAGTTACAAGAAATGAAGGAAGAACTTGACGCCAAAAAGAATGCGCTGCAAGAAATGAAAGAAGCTTATTCCTCCCAAAAGGAAGCTATTACTGCAGAACAAGAGGTTCTTGCCGCCCAAATTGAAGCTATTGCCAATGAAAAGGAAGTTCTTGTCGCTAAAAGTGAAGCTCATGCAGCTGAACCAGAAACTCTTAACGCAGCCGAAGAACAGAAAAAATTAGCTGCTATGGAAGCAGAGCTTAAGGTTATGGAGGAAGAAATTAAGGTAAGGGAGGCAGAACTTGAGGTAAAGGAGGCAGAGCTTGAGGCGATGGTTAAGGCGGGGGAAGCTGCTTTAATGGAAGAGATTGACCGTCTTGGCTATGACGAAGATATTATTTTGACAACCCGTAAAGACGGGATTGCCGATATTAAGAATCCAACGGATTACTATATGAGTTATGTAAACCAAGGAGAGGAGGCGTTGGACGAGGGTATATATAAGTTGATGGAGGTAAAGGACGAGGAGAGCTCCGGTATTGTGATTTATGGTATATATACAAAGGAGTTTGGCTGTTACGGAATAAAGACATTGATTGGCGAGGATATAAATACATACCCGATTAAATGGAAGCCGGCGCTTTTATCAGGAATAGGTGAAAATATTATCCGTGTTTATGAAAAAGCGGAGGATAAAGAGGCGCGTACCTTTGCATTTAAGCTGCCAAGCGCAAGTAATTCCGCATTGGAAGTCTGGGATTTGTATGTTTGTGACCGCTACGATACCGGAAGCATATCGCCGTATACGTTTACGAAAGAGGATTATCTTAAACAGGCAAAAGAACGGCTGAGTTTTAAGACAGAGCAGTCAGAAGGCAGAGTATATGTGTATGATAACGGAGAGAAGATAGGAGCAATCGATATTTCACAAGCTATGGAGCTTAAATCTTCTTTAATAGATAAAAACGCAGATTCAGATGAGAATATGAATCAAATTAATGAAGTTATAATTGATGGCAGTATTATAGACTGGGAGCTTGGTGACAGTGAGAATGAGATTAGGTTTTTTACTTCAGTCGGACTTAAAGCAGAGGGTATGGAGCAGCCCTGGTATAGGGGACTTAAATTGATTTCCTTTGCTGTCAATGTTGAGTGCGGGGATTATGGAGAACGTACATTTACGCTTGGTAAGGCAAGAATTGAAAAGTATGAAAACTCAAAGGTGCAGCTGATATCATTAGGAACTGATACAGAAAATAAAGGACTGGCAATAGCAATTTCTCCAACATACGGAAGTCTTAATTATACGCAGAATGAAATTTATGACCCTTATAAGATAATCCTGCGTGATGGTAAGGCTGTGGAGCCTAAGGATGTTACTTATATCAATCCCTGTCCTTCGTATAGCAGGATTTCAGATGAGTATGGAAGCAGGGTGAATCCGGCAAGCGGTTTGACACTTATGCATAGCGGAATTGATTTTGCCGCCGATAATGGAGCCGATGTTGTAGCAGCAGCAGACGGTATGGTTGTTGCAGCAGGATATGACAGTGACAGTGGTAATTATGTAATATTGTTTCATCTGAATGGAGAATTTTCTTATTATGCACACTGTAGTAAAACTCTTGTGTCAGCAGGAGATGAAGTGAAGGCGGCAGAGAAGATTGCTGAGGTTGGAAGCACCGGAAAATCTACAGGACCGCATCTGCATTTTGCAATCAGCAGGAACGGGGAATATATTAAACCGGTATTACAGATGGAGTAATGACGTTTAAGGGAGAAAGTGTAGAATAATATTGAAAATTATGTCTTGTCAAACTTAATGCGAAGTGTTAAAATACTTAGGTATGAATTTCAGCCGATGCCCAGATGCGGGATAACTCCAACCCATTCTTAGCATCAGGCGGTTTAAAAAGAGAGGAGAAAATCATGATTTCTAAGGAAAAGAAAACAGCAATTATCAAAGAGTATGCAAGAGGAGAGGCCGATACAGGCTCACCGGAGGTTCAGATTGCAATTCTGACAGCAAGAATTCAGGAATTAACAGAGCATTTGAAGGTGAATCCGAAGGATCATCATTCAAGAAGAGGTCTGCTTAAGATGGTAGGTCAGAGACGTGGCTTGCTTACTTATTTGAAAAATAAAGATATTGAGAGATATCGTTCTTTAATCGAGAGATTAGGTCTTAGAAAGTAAGAAGATAAAAGGCGGGGGTAAGGCTGGATTTATGCCAGCCTTTCCGCCTTTCATTGTTTGTGGGAGCAATAGTGTTATAAACACTTTTTATATATTTTTAAGGAGAGAAGACTATGTATAAGAGTTACACAATGGAACTTGCCGGGCGTACACTTCGCGTTGATATCGGCAGAGTTGGCAAACAGGCAAATGGATGCGCTTTTATGCAGTATGGTGATACCACTGTATTGTCTACGGCAACGGCATCAGAGAAACCAAGAGACGGAATTGACTTTTTCCCATGTAGTGTTGAGTATGAAGAGAAATTATATGCGGTAGGAAAGATACCGGGAGGATTTAATAAGAGGGAAGGTAAGGCGTCCGAGAATGCAGTGCTTACAAGCCGCGTTATTGACAGGCCTATGAGACCTTTATTCCCCAAGGATTACAGAAATGACGTAACACTGAATAATATGGTAATGAGCGTTGACCCGGAATGTCGTCCTGAGCTTGTGGCAATGCTTGGTACGGCTATTGCAACATGTATTTCGGATATTCCTTTTGACGGTCCCTGCGCTATGACTCAGGTAGGTATGATAGACGGTGAATTTGTTATAAATCCTTCACAGGAGCAGTGGGACAAGGGTGATATGAGACTGACCGTTGCGTCTACATCACAGAAGGTTATAATGATTGAAGCCGGAGCTAATGAGATTCCGGAAGCAAGAATGATTGAGGCAATATATAAGGCACATGAAATAAATCAGACAATCATTGCATTTATTAATCAGATTGTAGCCGAGGTAGGAAAGCCTAAACATAGTTATGAAAGCTGCGCAATTCCGGATGAGATGTTTGAAGAGATTAAGAAAATCGTAACACCTGAGGAGATGGAAGAAGCAGTATTTACGGATGAAAAGCAGGTTCGTGAAGAGAACATCAGAAATATTACCGCCAGATTGGAAGAGGCATTTGCAGAGAATGAGGAGTATCTTGCAGTTCTTGGTGAAGCCGTATACCAGTACCAGAAGAAGACGGTTCGTAAGATGATATTAAAAGACCATAAACGTCCTGACGGTCGTGAATTGACGCAGATTCGTCCATTGGCCGCAGAGGTTGATTTGATTCCGAGAGTGCATGGTTCAGCTATGTTTACCCGTGGACAGACACAGATTTGTAATGTATGTACGCTTGCACCTTTATCAGAGGTACAGAGAGTAGACGGTCTTGATGAGAATATAACCGCAAAAAGATATATGCACCATTACAATTTCCCGTCCTATTCCGTAGGTGAGACTAAGGTAAGCCGCGGTCCGGGACGTAGGGAAATCGGACATGGAGCTTTAGCAGAGAGAGCGCTTTTGCCGGTGCTTCCGTCAGAAGAAGAGTTCCCGTATGCAATCCGTACCGTATCAGAGACTTTTGAATCCAACGGTTCAACTTCAATGGCATCTACCTGTGCATCCTGTATGTCACTTATGGCAGCAGGCGTGCCGATTAAAAAGATGGTAGCAGGTATTTCCTGTGGTCTTGTGACCGGTGATACGGATGATGATTTCGTACTTCTTACGGATATTCAGGGCCTTGAAGATTTCTTCGGAGATATGGATTTCAAGGTTACCGGTACACACGACGGAATTACCGCAATCCAGATGGATATTAAGATTCATGGATTGACAAGGCCTATTGTAGAAGGCGCTATTGCAAGATGTAAAGAAGCCAGAGAGTTTATTATGGCCGACTGTATGGTTCCTGCAATTGCAGAACCCAGAAAAGAAGTAGGTAAGTATGCACCTAAGATCATATCAATCCAGATCGATCCCGATAAGATTGGCGACGTAGTAGGACAGCGTGGTAAGACGATCAATGAAATTATTGCACGTACCGGTGTTAAAATTGATATAACCGATGAAGGTCAGGTGTCCATATGCGGAACTGAGCAGGATATGATGGACAAGGCTCTTGATATGGTAAAAATCATCACAACCGATTTTGAAGCAGGCCAGATTTTCAAAGGTACGGTTGTCAGCATCAAAGAGTTTGGTGCATTTATAGAATTTGCACCCGGTAAAGAAGGTATGGTTCATATCTCCAAGATTTCCAAGGAAAGAATCAACCATGTGGAGGATGTTCTTACACTGGGAGATAAGGTAACCGTAGTCTGCCTCGGAAAAGATAAGATGGGCAGAATCAGCTTCTCAATGAAGGATGTTGCACAGGTATAATTAGTATTAGTTTTTAACAGAAATTATAAAAGAGCAAGGCATGATTTTGCCCTGCTCTTTTTGACTTATTGTTAAGCTGCCTATGCTAATTTAAGCTTAGTATAAGATAAGATACGAAAATAAAACGGAGATAAAACATGAGAGAGTTATGTAAACTTATTGGCAGAATAAAATTTAAGATATTGTCAGTGATAATTATACTGATGGCGGTTAATCTGAATTTTACTTGGAGAATTTATACCTTTGTATATTGGGATGTGGCGCCGCCAATACCGTTTCCTTATATTAAGATAGTGGACACTTTATGTTATGTGTATGTTTTCTACATTAATTTTTTCCCGAACCTGACTGTACGAAAGGTTTCGACTATTCGAAATAAGATACTGGAAGACGGCGTGGCGCTGCTGAAGATTTTTCTGACAACAATGGTATTTGAGGCAGTCTACATTGTTATTTTGCTGCTTATAAGAAAACCGGAAGGTGTAGATATTAGTTTTAATTTACCGCTTTTTTGGTGGTTAGGTCTGCTGGTAAAATTTTTTCTGATAGAGCTTATAATATTTTGGAACGGAATAATAAGGGTTTATCTTACTTCGCGCCAGCTTGGCATTAAGTGGCGTGTTATAGGCATAATCTGCGGTTTTATGCCTTTAGTGAATATTTATGTATTATGCCGTATCATACGGATAGCAGGAAATGAGGCAGAATGGGAGACTGAAAAGTATATTTTAAATCAGACCCGTGTTGAATATCTGCAATGTCAAACCAGATACCCGATTCTGCTTGTTCATGGCGTGTTTTTCCGCGATTTCCGTTTTTTTAACTACTGGGGAAGGATTCCTGCGGAACTTATAAAAAACGGCGCTGTGATTTACTATGGAAATCAACATTCAGCGGCGTCCGTGGAGCGGTGCGGAGAAGAGCTTACGAGGCGTATAAAGGAAGTTTTACAGGAGACAGGCTGCGAAAAAGTTAATATTATTGCCCATTCAAAGGGCGGATTAGACAGCCGTTATGCTATTTCTGCATGCGGGGCGGCTGAGTATGTGGCGTCGCTTACAACTGTTAATACTCCTCACAGGGGCTGTATTTTTGCAGATTATTTACTGGAAAAAGTCCCTGATAAAATCTGCTGTTTTATTGCAAAAAAATATAATGCAGCGCTTAAGAAATTCGGTGACAGCAATCCTGATTTTATGGAAGCCGTGCAGGATTTAACGGCGTCTTCCTGTATTAAATTAAATGAGAAGCTGCCGGACGATTCAAGGGTGTTTTATCAGAGCGTGGGGTCTAAAATGAACCATGCCTCAAGCGGAAGGTTTCCGTTAAATATGTCGTATCCGTTGGTTAAGCATTTTGACGGCGAGTGTGACGGCTTAGTATCGGTCGGGAGTATGAAGTGGGGCAGTAATTTTATATACTTAAATGTTCCAAAAGGCAGAGGAATATCGCATGGTGATATGATTGATTTAAATAGGGAAAATATTGCAGGTTTTGATACAATGGAATTTTATGTAAACCTTGTCAGGGGTTTGAAGGAAAGAGGGTTTTAAAATTCGCAGCGTTGCTTTATATGCAATCTTTTATTTTCTTTAAATGCAGATGTCATATATTTGATATTTTTGAAACGAATCTGATATATATTAACCTCCGGAATAAATATAATTAAGCCAGAAAATTGTGTAATATATGCAATCACATAAGTAAAAAAGGAGGGTATATTGATGGGACGTAAAATAAGGATTTTAGTGTACAGCATGATACTGACATTTTTGTTCGGCAGTATTGTAGTTCATGCTGCGGCTGATGGAGGGGCCAAAATCACTTGCAATGACCATAAAACGAATTGCACAAAGCATACGGTGAACATCGGGGATGATGGCTTTAAACTCGAGATGAAGAACCTGAAAGAAGGCGAGAAGCCGAGGTGGATTTCCTATAATGTGAATGTGGCGCGCGTTGACCAGGACGGAAATGTGACGCCAATCAGAAAGGGTACAGCCATCATTTCATCGGGTATCGGTTTCCCGCGTGAGACTTGCACGGGTACGGTCGTGGACCCGGGCATCAACCTGGACAAGACGTA